>CALAFU010000196.1 GCA_937891325.1 uncultured Candidatus Melainabacteria bacterium
CCAATGAAGGAAGCATTAAAAGCTGCTTACCCTGACAGACAAATCGATTGTGCAGTAGATGATAAAATCCCAGGTTTGTTCCGTGACAAAATGCCAGGTATCGAAGACGTTAAACGTCCATACAACGCAAAGAAAATCGAAACATTAGAAAAGAACTTGGAAGTTTTAAAATCTTTGAAAACAGATACAGCTAAAGAACAACAAAAAGTTCTAGAAAGAGACTTATCTGAATTAAAAGATCCAAACAACTTATTTGATGCAAACCCATTACAAGGTAAACCTAAAAAACAATATGACTTGGTAGTTACATTAGACGTTCCTACCCCAACTCGTTTTTCAGGTGCATTCAAAGATTATATCGAAGGAAGTAAAAAACAAATTTATATCGACCACCACCCTCACAGAATTACAGAATGGCAAAATGCTAAAGAGGAAACAGGCTTAGATATGAACAAAATTCACAAAAACGGTTTAGCTTTAGTATGTGATGCAGTTCCAGCCGCAACCCAATTGGTTACAATCGTAGCTGATAAAGCAGGCGTTCTAGGTAAAATGTTCGAAAAAGGTGGAAAGGCTGCTAAAAACTTCGTGGCAAGCGTAATTACAGGTACATCAACTGATACAGGTTCATTCACAAGAACAGCAAACTTGTTACCACACCACTCAGCATTACCTGTACAACAAAGACCAAACTTCTTCCCAGAAGGTATGTCTACTTGGTTAACAAACCAATTATCAAAAACAGATAAATCAGTAGATAAAAAATGGTTACGTGAAAACATTGCATACGATGTTCCAGATAAAGCATTAAGCTCAACATCAGTAGATGGTAAAGCATCACCTCGTGACAAAATGGTTAAATATGCATTAGATGGCAGAAAAATGTTCCCAGAATTGGGCTTAGGTGTTATCGAAGTAGATTATGACCAAATGTACGATGTATTCAACGCATCATTAGAACAAGACCCTGATATCACATTGTTAGATATTCAAAACGGTTTCAAATACTCAGAAGTTCTAGGTGCATTGAAATCTGACCCATCAGAAACATCACAAAAATTAGCTAAAGGACAAAAAGCAAGCACATTGTCAGAAATGGCAACTCAAACTTACACAGGTCCTTACGATGCAGATAGAATCGGTATCTTAGTTATCCAAGATAAGAAGGAAAACTTCATCACAGAAAACTCAGATGTAGCTAAACAAAACGGTTTAAGATTGTCATTCAGATCATCTGCAATGAGTGACCACGCAGAAATCTTAGCTAACTTGTTCGGTGGTGGTGGCCATGGCGGTGCATCAGGCGGTAGAGTTGACCTTCCAGGTGTTGAAATTGACACACCATTAGTAGTCAAGGTTAATGGTAAAGTTGTAGATGATACAGCATCAGTTTACAAAGACTTAAGAAACAACTACAACATTATGAAAGACAACAATATTCCTGCTGAACAAAGAGCTGGCAAATGCAAAAAAATCGAAATTGCATTGGCTGAAGAAGGACAAAAAGGTAGAACAACTACTGAAATCATTAAAGATGTAGTTACAGAAATCAGAAAAACTCAACCTGCTACAACAACACAAAAACCACAAAAAGGTGGAAAAGCTGGTAAATCTGGTAAAGGTCAAAAATCACAAAAGACTCAAGGTCAAGACCAACCACAACGTCCAGGAAAATCAGGTGGTAAACACAAACCACAAAAAGGTGGCAGAAGACATTTCGAAGTAGCTGCATAATTTCAGAGAATGAAACAAGGAAATATAAAGTGAACTTTAACAGACCTCAAGGCAAAACTTGAGGTCTGTTTTTATGCTTGGTCGTCATACCGCACTTGTTGCGGTATCTTTTGCGTTTTAATTTCAACCCTTCTTTTTCTTTTTTGCGACGAAAAGAAAAAGAAGGGTTACAAGAAAAAGAAACACGCAAATCAAAAACAACCACTAAATTCAACTCAAAACGTGTGAACTCGTTTCACTCAAACAGCACACGTTTTACTGTTGTTTCAT
>CALAFU010000197.1 GCA_937891325.1 uncultured Candidatus Melainabacteria bacterium
GTAAAATAATCTTAATGGATTTTTCAAATATTAACAAGATAAAGATACACAAAGTAAACAAACCCTTTTTGCCACCTTACATGTTTAATACAAGTTTTACAACATTAAAAAATGAAGTAATGGTATCGGGAGGACAAGTATTTTTCAATGACAATCGGTGGTTAGATGGAATTGGTCCATACTTAGAAGTTTTTCAAGCTACTATCAATAGTGATGTATCAAATAAGAGTTACTTAATTACAAAGAAAGGACTTACAAAATGAGCATTGATGCAATGCCTATTTTGCTGATGCTTTTGGTTGGCTAAACAAAGATTCCAAGCGAATATTCCCATTAGACGAATTTTTAGAATCCGTAAACAGATAAAAATTTGATACGTTTAACAAAATGCTCAAACTATCTGTTACAAGAAATCATTTCATGTGTTCTTTTACAATGTCTAAGTTAGCCTTTATAATTTTCTAATCTACCATTAATGTACGCAATTGTACGAGGATAGTGTTGTTGCAAGTATTGAACACGAGGAGCTAATGACATTTCTGTTGTATACGAATCTCTTAGCGCATTAGTTTCTGCAATAACTTCGCTTAATCCGCCCCATTTGCCGTCATAATGGTTTGCTTGTTTTATAAAATATGCAACGTGGTTTCTTTGCGCATTCGGATATGCTGCATCAAAATTTTCGCGTTCTTGAGTATAAATTCGTCTTAAGTTATAGTCATTGCTAATATCAGCAACGTTACCCATAACCATATTTGAATGTCTATAATCTATCGCATGACCGGTTTCGTGTAAAACTGAGAAAACATCATTAATAGTATCAATTTGTTTTTTAGTTGGGTACATCATACATTCATCTTTAATTAAACCATTCAAGGTTTTTACGGTAGCACCCAATGCCATTAATTGTTCTGCAGGTAATTTTTGCAACAATTCAAGCATTTGGCTTTTATAACCTTCAATTTTTAAACCTTTTGAAAACATTGAACCATCAGAAATTTTTATTTCAGTAGGCTCTTTACCTTTTTCTTCAATTGTGATTTTATTTTTTTCAAAAGTTACATCATAAGATTTGTCGCCATTTGTAGAGCGAACCTTATTTTCAGAAAGTCTTTGCATTGTTTTATTCAAGTTCATTAAAACATTGCCGTCTTTGTCTGTAATCTTATATTTTAAAGATTTATTACCTTTATCATCTTGCTCTAATTTATATTGTGTTCTTGTACCATCAAGAGATTCCATATCCTTTTGGATAATTTCTTTGCCGTTTTCTTTAATTCTGCGGGCTTTTGAAATAACCCTTTCAGTTCCGTTTGGATAAACGTATTTTTGGTCGTAAGCACCTGTTACCGGTGAATGAGTCATCATTTCTTTTCTTACAATTTTATTATTTTTATCTCTAATGATTCTAACTTCATCAGTAACAACCATACCAGAACTGTCTAATTCTGAACGAACTTTTGTAGTTGTATTGTTTCTATAATCTACATTTTTAACAATTTTATAAAAGTTACCTTTTTTTGAATACCTAGTAACATCTTCTTCGCCTAACTTATTGGCTTTTTCATCATAAAATTCACTGTGAGATTCATCACCCTTTAATGTTGCTTTTAAACAATATTCATTTTTAGGTGAAAACTCATCAGCATCAAACGTAATGCTTTCAATATCTTTGCCATATTTTTGCTTCATGTTGTCATAAGCATTATCAATTACGGCTTGAGTTGAAGACGGCAATCTTCTATAAGTCCAAGTTCCAAATGCGCCTGTAAAAGACGGAGCTGGAGCATTATATGTTTTTATTGGATTTGTAACTTCACAACTTCTTTGAAAAGTATCATTAGCTAAACCCGCTACCATTTTTGGTTGTTGTGCAACTTGCTTGTTAACCTTTGGAGCGAAAGTTTTTGATACTGTATTTACTGATTGAATATTCATTTTAATTCCACACTACTTATATTTTGTTTAAGTTTACTCAAACATGATTATTGCTTAATTTCAGCCCAATGTTTACAATGGTTAATAAAAAAGTAAGGCGGTCGGCTTTTCAAGCCGACCGCCTTACATATCCAATAAATTTTTAATTTTCTTTTATCAAGTCTTTTATAACTTCACCAGCAATAATCATACCTACAACAGGCGGAACAAAAGCTGTACTTCCTGGGATTTGATGTTTTACTGTACATTTTCTAGTTCCCGGAGGACATACACAGTGATTTTTACAACTTATTGACATATCCTCTTTCGGTTTTATTGGTTGTTCTTTTGAGTAAACAACTTTTACTCCTTTAATTCTGCGTTTTTTCAATTCTGTTCGTATAACTTTTGCTAAAGGGCAAACTGAAGTTTTTGAAATATCTGTAACTTCAAATCTAGTTGGGTCTAATTTATTTCCTGCACCCATAGCACAAATTATTGGAGTTCCTGCAGCTTTAGCTTTTTCAATAAGTGATAATTTGCCAACAACCGTATCAATTGCATCAATTACGTAATCGTACTGACTAAAATCAAATTCATTTTCAGTTTTTGGAGTATAAAATGTTTGATGCGTATTTACGACACAGTTTGGATTAATATCTAAGATACGTTCTTTTGCAACTTCAACTTTATATTTACCTACAGTTGAACGGGTTGCATAAAGCTGTCTATTCAAGTTTGTAATGCAAACTTTGTCATCATCGACAATATCAATTGTGCCTAATCCACTTCTTACAAGTGCCTCAACTGCATAAGCACCAACTCCGCCGATACCAAAGACAATAACTCTTGAATTGGCTAGTTTTTCTAATGCCTCTTTACCTAATAATAATTCTGTTCTTGAAAATTGATTTAACATTTTAACCTAACTCCATTTACATATAAAAGATTACAATAAAATTTTTTCATTGACAATTAATCAATGTCTATTACATAATTAAATCATTGAAAGGCAAGGTAATATAGATGGGAAAAGTTATTTTAACAGGTGATAGACCAACAGGGAAATTACACATTGGACACTACGTAGGTTCATTGAGAGAACGTGTAGCACTTCAAAATGAGGGTGGCTTTGACAAAATTTATATTATGATTGCTGATGCTCAAGCGCTAACTGATAACGCAGAAAACCCTCAAAAAGTTAGAGACAACATTATTGAAGTAGCTTTAGACTATTTGGCTTGTGGACTTGACCCAAATAAATCTACAATTCTTATTCAATCAATGATTCCAGAACTTACAGAGTTAACCTTCTACTACATGAACCTTGTTACAGTTGCAAGAGCACAAAGAAACCCTACTGTAAAATCAGAAATTAAAATGAGAAACTTTGAAAACAACATTCCTGTAGGTTTCTTAGCATATCCAATTAGCCAAGCAGCAGATATTACAGCCTTTGGCGCAACAACAGTTCCTGCTGGTGAAGACCAAAAGCCTATGCTTGAACAATGCAGAGAAATTGTTCACAAGTTTAATACATTATACGGCGAAACACTTGTTGAACCTAATATATTATTGCCAAAAAATAGCGCTTGCTTAAGACTTCCTGGTTTAGACGGCAAAGCAAAAATGAGTAAATCTTTGGGCAATTGTATTTATTTATCAGATGAACCAGAAGACATTAAAAAGAAGATTATGTCAATGTTTACAGATCCAAACCACTTGAGAGTGGAAGACCCAGGTGAAACTGAAAATAATCCTGTATTTATATATCTTGATGCTTTCTGCAAAGACGAACATTTCAAAGAATTTTTACCTGAATACAACAATCTTGATGAATTAAAAGCCCACTATCAAAAAGGTGGTTTAGGTGACGTTAAAGTTAAAAAATTCTTAAACAACGTTATTCAACAAGAACTTGAACCTATCAGAACTCGCAGAAAAGAATGGGAAACAAAAACTGCGGAAGTTTATGAAATCTTAAAACAAGGCACTGCTGAGGCTAAAAAAGTAGCAGAACAAACATTGCACAATGTTCGTAGTGCAATGAAAATCAACTACTTTGATTAACTAGTATCAACTCGTCCCACCCAAAAACATATTTAAACTAATAATTTTGCGAACTTTTGTAAAAATATTACTAATATAATAGTAATATTTTTCGTTTAAGTGTTTTAATTATTTTGTGAAAATATAGAAGGGCATGAATATGAGTGAAATTGATAACTCTAGAGATATTAAATTCAACATAAAAGACAGAGATTTTTCATTAAAGAAATCTGATTTCAAAGACGATTCAAAAGAATTGTTTTTATTCAACTATTTAACAGATAACGCTACAAATAAAAGATTTAAATCAGATAACAAGTCTGTTTCTATACACATGCTTGATCAAGAAGAAGGCACACAAGGAACAATTACGTCTAAAGACATTCAAATCTTTTTACAAGACAAAAAAATACAGAAAAAAGGTATTACAGAAAGTGATATGGTTAATTTCATAAACAAAATGATGAAACTTAACCCAACCAAAGAGGAAAAATATCAAAATGATATGGATGCCAAATTTAAGGATTCAAACGGAAAATCTGTAATGACACCAGAATTAAAAGAAATGTTTGGCTTAGAAAGTGGCATTCACAAAGATACCGACTTTACAGACAAAGCCAACAATGTTAAAAAAGGCCTTGAAGTTTTTGACCTTAATAACGATGGCAAACTTGATGACATTGAAAAGAAAGCAATGAACAAAAATTATGTCACAGGTTATTCATCAATAAAAGATTTAAACAAATATTTAAACGAGTTAATCGGTGATAATAAATCGATTACAAATGAGGCTAAGCAAAACTTATACAACAAAGTAAAATCTGATATTTATAAAGAAAATTTTGATATTTTAAACAATTTTGATATAAAAGACGAAAATGGAAATAAAGTTGTTACTGATGCTATAAAAGAATTATTCAGCAATAACAACGATAGCGTTTCTTTTGATGCTCTTGTTGATGAAAACCAAAATATCAAAAAAGGAATGGAATTATTTGACTTAAATGGTGACGGAAAACTTGACGAAAACGAAAAAGGGTATTTCGCAAATGGAGGACGCACTGCATTAAGTAAAGACAATCAACTTACAATTGATAAACTAACTGCAGCAATCAAAAAACTTGATGCCGTTGGTTACGAACATAGTGGAAATGTCGAAAATGGTCAAATCACTACACAAAACAAGCGTAATTTACACAAAATGCTTTCTTGCAGTAACTATATGCTAAGTAATTTAGGTAGTTTTCCAGATGAACTACAAAATCAATTTGTTGATGCACTAAAAGAAAAATATTTGGTTGAAACAAAACAAAAAGGAGCTGTTGGTGTAAATTCAGGTAATAAACTAGGAATTGATGCAGAAACTATTACTCAACCTGAAATTGCGTCTATTATGGCGCATGAATTAACACACGCAATTTTAAGCAAAGAAGACAGAAATATGCCTGTCTTAATGCAAGAGGTTGTAACCTTCTACACAGAATATAGACATTATGAAAATGCAAAGAAAAATGACCCCTCCTTTATTAGTACGGTAACAGGCAGAAACTCTAGCGGTTTTAAGGTTGAGGTTGTAGATATGCAATACATGAATTATGTTGAAGAATTGAAAAAATCTAACCCTGAAATGTCAGAAAAAGACATCGCTATTGAAGCATTTTTGAAAACACATTATGATTATTACAAGGTTTATTATAATTCATCAATGACACCAGACGATATGCGTAAAGCAGATTACGGTAAGGCTGAAGACTTCTTTAAACGAAAATAAAAAGGTCTAAATTTTGCATTACAACAAAAAAACTGTTTTATTAAATTTATATTTAATTTTTAATAACAACTAACTCGTGAACAAGTGCATAAACTGCAGCTTGTAAACGATTGCTTACAGAAAGTTTTTCGTAAATAGAACTAACGTGAGCCTTTATTGTGTGGGTTGTAACGGTTAATTCTTTTGCAATTTCTTTATTAGTTAACCCAAGAGTAACTAATCTTAAAACATCTAACTCTCTTTCAGTTAAATCTACCATATTATATGCTCCCCTAAGCGACAACGCTTATATTCTTATTATTCTACTTTACATTAGATATGTCAATATAAATATTACGAACATCGTAGAAACCACATAAAAACTAAGTTTTAGGCATAACAAAAGCCTTTAATATCTTGTAACAATTTGTATATGTATTAGGTACTTAATCATATATATTACCCAATAGGTGGTTTAAAATAAAAGTTATATCGGCTATCGTATTGTTAGTCAACAGAGAGGCTAGCAAAACACGATGGTCGATAAAAAATTTATAGCAGACAAGATTAAAGAATTTCGTAAAAAAGCAGGACTAACTCAAACTGAATTAGCTCAAAAAATCGGCATTGGCGAAAAACAAATCAGTAAAATTGAAAACTATACTAATTTACCGTCCCTAACAACATTTTTTAAAATTATTGACTATTTAAAAATAGATATTTCAGAGTTTAAAATTAACACAATTCCGCTTGTTAATAAAAACAGATTAGAGCTTGAAAAATTCATATATAGTTCAACTGAAGACGAACTAGAATTTTTAGTCGGAGTTGTAAAAAACTTAAAAAACTATATGGATAATAAAAAATTTTAGCTTGCAATATATAGTATCTTAAATAAATTTATAAAATAATAAGTCTTAATATGTGTCGCTAGATAATATATACATATTTTTCGTTTATTGTATAATATTCTTATAGGTATAAATAGACACGGAAAGATATATTATGAAATTAAATTCAACTCAAGCAAAAAATTCATTTAAATATGGTTGGTTATTATCTCGTATATGGCCATATATTAGACCTTATTGGTTTAGAATTCTATTAACATTTATGGTAGCAATTCCTTTAGGTTTGTTAGACGGCGTAACTGCATTTGCACTAAAACCATTTATGGATTATGTAGTAGGTAAACAAGATTGGGTATTCCACATCTTTAGCCATGAATATACTTTAACTTGGCAATTGTTCGCCTTCTTAATTCCATTCCTTGTTGTAGCATTCGCTGCTGTTCAAGGTTTGTTGAGATACTTAAATGAATACTTATCAGCATGGACAAGCCAACATATTACAAATGACGTAAAAATTGACTTATTCCATAAATTAATTTATATGCACCCTCAATTCTTTGATGAAAACTCTTCTGGTGTAATCATTCAAAGATATATGAACGACCCTCAAACAGCTTCTGCTGGTATCGTGGATCAAATTAAAACAATTACAACAAGTTTATTTGGTGCATTAGGTTTAATCGCAGTAATGCTTTACAGTTCTTGGAGATTAGCAATCGTTGGAGTTTTAGTTCTTAACGTTGCATTCTTGCCTGTTGCTTTAATTAGAAAAAGAATTAAATCAGCATCTAATAAAAATATGGTAATCGGTGGTAATATCACAACTAACATTAACGAAACTTATAGCGGTAATAAGGTTATGGCTGCTTACGGCTTACAAGAACGTCAAGAAAAGGATTTCATTACTCAAATTTGGAACTCTTTTGACGTAAATATGTCATTAACAAAACGTGCAGGTTGGATGTCACCAATTATGTACTTAATTGCATCAGTTGGTATCGCATTAGTACTTGCTTACGGTACTCACTTAATCAATTCTGGCATTATGACAGCAGGTTCATTTGCATCATTCGTAACTTCATTGTTATTACTTTACAAACCTGTTAAAACTTTGGGTAATACATTGACAAACATTCAAAACATCTTTGTTGCAATGGGACGTGTATTTGAATTATTTGACGTAAAACCTGAAATTACAGATGCTCCAGATGCAATTGAAATGAAATCATTAGAAAGAGATATCAAATTCGAAAACGTTGAGTTTGAATACGTTGAAAATACTCCTGTAATCAAAAACTTAAACTTAACAGTAAATAAAAACGAAACTCTTGCAATCGTTGGTAATTCAGGAGGTGGTAAATCAACACTTGTAAACTTATTACCTAGATTTTATGATATCAAATCAGGTGCTATCAAGTTTGATGATGTAGATATTAGAAAATTCACTCTTGATTCATTAAGAAGAAATATTTCTATGGTATTCCAAGATAATTTCTTATACTCAGGAACTATCAAAGAAAATATCTTAATGGGCAATGAAAATGCAACAGAAGAAGATTTGAACAATGCAATTGAATATGCTCACTTACAAGATGTTATTGCAGAACTTCCTGACGGCTTAGAAACAATGTTGGGCGAAAGAGGTCTAACACTTTCAGGCGGTCAACGTCAACGTGTAGCAATTGCTAGAGCAATGATTAGAAAAGCTCCTATCGTTATTTTAGACGAAGCTACAAGCGCATTAGACAACGAATCAGAGGCATTAGTTCAAAAAGCTATTGATAACTTAATGCAAAACAGAACTGTATTCATCATTGCACACAGATTGTCAACAATCAAAAATGCTGATAGAATCGCAGTTATCAACGAAGGTGAACTTGTAGAACTTGGTACTCACGACGAATTAATGGCAATTGATAAGGGTGCATATAAAGCTCTTTATGAAATGCAATTCCGTTCTCAAGAGGAAGTTGTTAAATAGGTATTTATGAACGAAAAACAAAAAATTTTAATAATCAGATTATCTTCGCTAGGTGATGTTATATTTAACATTCCCCTAGCGAATGTTTTAAAACAAAATGGTTATGAAGTTTCTTGGCTTGTCGGCGAAAAAGGATTAGATGTAATTCAAAACAATCCTTGTGTTGACAAAGTCTTTTTTGCGCCTGTTGAAAAATGGAAAAAGAACAAAAACATTTTTCAAAATATAAAAGAAATGGTTTCTATAATAAAAGACATTCGCAAAGAAAAGTTTGACATAGCTTTAGATACGCAAATGCTTATGAAAAGTATTCTTTGGACAAAATTTTGTGGTGCAAAAAGAAGAATTATAGCACGTGACGCTAAAGAATTTTCAATTATTGGTGCAAATGAAATAATTCCCGCAATAAGAGACAAGTTCAACAGAAACATGGTTAATGCAAACCTTCGTTTTGCACAATATTTAGGACTTAATACTGATAAAACAACTGTAACACTTCCACCTTCAAGTGAAGAAGTTATTTCAAAAATAAATGATTTATTGAAAGATTTAGATTATTCTAAACCAATAGCAGTTGTTGCCCCAACTACAACTTGGGTCGGCAAACATTGGGATAAAGAAAATTGGAAAGAATTAATCAAAAGAATTGAAAACGATTATACTCTAATCTTTACAGGTACTAAAAAAGACGAAGATTACATTAATTATATCGGTGGCAATAGACATTTAAGCCTTGCAGGTAAAACTAACTTAAAAGAATTTATTGAAGTTTTACGCAGAGCTAATTTGGTTATTTCACTTGATAACGGTGCAACTCACCTTGCTTGGGCAACACAAAAGCCAAAAGTGTTATCTATATTTTGTTGTACACCTCAAGGACTTTATGCACCAATTGATGAAAAATGTTTAACTGTTTCAACTACGACATGCACACCATGTCATCATAGAAAATGCAAATTAAAAAATAATAAATATATTTGTACAAAATCACCTTCAGTTGATGAAGTTATAAATGGCTTAAAATCACTTATATCAAAATAATACAACTTTGTAACATTTTATTAACAGAGGCGACTTAATTACTAAACTTTTAGTAATTAAGTCCGATATATAGCATGTAATTGATAGAGTCATAGGGGTTATGTGATATGAGTTCAAATATTCCTTCAATACAAAATATAGGTGATATAGACTTAAGCGCAGCACGCTCTAAGGTAAACAGTGGCGTAGCTGGTGTTTGCATCTCTATCTTTTCTGATGCAAAAGAAATTAATGCACAACTAGATAAAGCTGAAAGCGCAGGTAAAAAAGCTAAAGGTAAAATTAGCGATGCTAACAAAGACTTAGACGGCGCTAGAGGCAAAGTTAAAGATGCTGAAGGCAAACAAGATAGCGCAAAAACAAAAGAATCCGATGCAAAGCAAAAAGAAAGTGAAACTAAAAATAATAATTTAGACTCAGTTGGTAGTAGCACTCAAACAATTAGCCAACAATCAAAAGCTAGAACACAAGCAATGGAAACAAGCCAAGCTAACTTAGAAGCACAAACAAATAGTGCAACTGCAACAGGCGAAAGTGCAGGTTCTCAAGTTGATGGCACATCTGCACAAATTCAAGCATTAACACAACAAAGTGAAGCTGCAATGGCTGAAATTAGCAGTCTTGAAAGTGATGACGGAACAGGTTCTGGTGTACAAAGCGCATTAACCTTAAAAACAGGCGCTGAAATTCAAGAAATGCAAGAAAATGGAACAACTCCACAAAATGATAATGCAGCTAAAATTAATGAAAAATTACAAACAGTTCATAATAACGATACACAAATTCAAACATTAAGCTCTCAAGCACAAGCAACCGTTGCGAGTGCTCAAGCTGAAGCTGATAGTGTAACACAAGAAGCGACTACTCAACAAGCAGAAGCACAAAATATTCAACAAGAAGCTCAAGCTGAACAATCAACACTTGAAGGTTTTTCTTCAACAACAAAACAAGTTACAAACGTAGCTAATATGTTAGATTTAGCAGGAACTGCACTTCAAGCCGTTGGTATTGGTGTACAAGTTG
>CALAFU010000198.1 GCA_937891325.1 uncultured Candidatus Melainabacteria bacterium
TCAACAGAAAAATCTAAGCATTCTCTCAAATGCTTTACATATTGTTTGGTCAAATTTTCTAGATATGCTGTTTTTAAATTTTCAAACTCAATAGCCGCATAATATTTTTCTAACAACTTTTCTTTTTCTGACTGCGTGCAAGTTTTCATTTCAATTAAAACTTGTTTTTGTTCTTCAGTTAAGCTGAAAGCTTCTTTATAACTATAACTGTCGTCAATCTGTGCTAAAGCATACCGTAAAACTTTTTCTTCGATATCAGTATCAGCCATAAATCACCTATTAGAAAAAAAGTAAATCACACGACATGTATAAACACACCGTGTGATTCGATTGTTATTTATTATTATTCTTTACACAAAAGTCATAATGTTGCTTTTGGCATAAAGCTTCAATAGCTTCATTTTTACCTAAACTATAAAAACCGAATAGACAAGCAATCAATAACATTGTCGCAACAATGAACAATGCAAGACTTTTTAGTTCAGACTCATGTACGCAAGGAAATTCGTGTGTCATATTATTCTTCATTCAATCGGTTAAAGATTGTTTTAAAGAACCGTTTAACAGCGCACTCTTTTTCAACAGGTTTGATTACATGAATAGAAGTTGTCTCACAAAACATTTTATCAACAGCTTCTTCGATAGATTTTTTAGAAGCTTTCTTAAAACGAGACACTTTAGTTTTCAACAACTGTGAAGGTAGCTTCCCTGTACCTTGATAATTTGTACACATACGAACTGCATAATCATCACGGTTGATGTTCGACTGAATACAACATAACTCACCATGTTTTTTAACAGCTTTAATTTCTTCATCTTCAAAACCGTTTTTAATGGCTTCAGCAATGACTTTTTTGATTTCAGCCTCTACCATCTTTGTATCTTTATCCGTGATACAAACAACTAGTGGCGTGACAATATCTTTAATAGATTGGACATTTGCAATCCCAATATAGTAACACAACCCTAATTCTTCACGAATACGCTTAACTAAACGACTTGCCAACCCGCCAGCTAAAACAGCTTTTGCAAGGATGCTTGCAACGCCACCAATAGAGTTTGAAGTATATGAAGAACCACCAATCATAATTGTATTCTGTTTGGTTTCTTTATCTTCAATAACAACAGTATCAGCACCTAAATTTAACTGTACAGACGCACGTTCGTATACAACATTATTATTTGAGAATTTCTTTGTAAATTCTTCAACAATATTGCGCACTTCATTAAAAGGTGTTTTACCTGAATATGCAATAATGCAATTAGCGGGTGTATAATGATTATGCATAAATGAACGCAAGTCATCAGATGTAATCGCATTAACATCTTTCCAATACCCAATAACAGGCCTTGCAAAAGGCGTATCTTTAAACAGTACACTTACACCATGTTGTTGCGCACGTTCCTGTGGACTATTTTCAAACATAATGATTTCTTGATGAATTACACCTTTTTCTAAAGCCAAATCTTTTTCATCGAAACGTGGTTCAGTTAACATTTCACCAAACAAATTGATAACTTCTTTTGTATCATCGTTATGAAATGTACCATGATAACAAGTGGCATCAAAACAAGTAAAAGCATTAGACTCAACCCCCAACTTATCCATTAAGTTAAGAAATTCAGCGGCTGTTTTTGTTTTCGTACCTTTAAACATCATATGTTCAAGACAATGTGCAATACCTTTCTTTTCATTTGCCAATTCGTCAATAGAACCAACATCAAACAAAACAGCAAACGATGAAAGATCGTCTTCTTGCTGATTATACAAAAACGTTGCACCGCTAGACAGTTTACAAACTTTATCAACCATAATTTCTTAACCTTTCTTTTTCAACTCAACTTCTTCCAACAAAACACCATTACATTCAAGTTCGTAATTCAGTTTTGCCAATAAAGACTTAAATGCTAAATCTTTATCAAACCTATTATCACATTGACATTCTTTTGTCAACTCAATTGCTTCTTTTAATGCATCAAAACATCCTGTATAATATCCAACCAACGAATCAACGTTGTCTTTATTTTTGCAAGTGAAACAATTACATTCGTGCGTTTCTGTTTTATCTGTAAACATTTAAGACCTATTAGTTATTTGTTATTGTAAAAGAAACAATCAGGTTTCTTCAATTCACGTTCACCTTTTACTATAACATAAATTGCACCAATTACAACCTCAAAAGCCACTTCAAACAGAAAAGACAAAAGAATTGCTGTTGTATTCTCAATTACGTTGTAGCCAAAAGCTGAAAACAAAAAACCTATAAATGCACAAAAAATCGTTATCATATTTTTCCTTTCATTTAATTTACAACAACTTTATACTAAACGCAAATCAATGTCAATAAATATTTTATAAAAATAAAGGCAAGGAATTAAACTCTTGCCTTTATCAACTATTTCATATTTTCTACGAATTCAATTACTTTAGGAATGTTAATATGCCACCCACCAATCAAATCTTTATAGATTAATGTATTGCAATTATCAACTTCAGCATTTACATTAATCAACTCATTGGTTTGAATAGTTTGACCTTCCTGTAAAGCAATCAATTGTTTTGCACGTAGATAAATTTGTTTAGCGAACACTTGTTGTTCATTTGTTAAGCCGTTTACACAATCAAAACTTCTATCAAACAAACCTGTCGACCTAAACTTCTTCCACATCAAATAATATTTTGTTTTTACTTTTACCCTGACCACTTTTCCATTAAAGTCACAGCCTTCCAAAACAAAACCTTCAACATGTTCTTTTGAATTACATAAACCATAAATTGTTGATTTTAAATTTGATGTTTCACAAATCTTTCCCTTGATCTTTAAACCAATTAAATCATGCAATTGTTTTAACGCGTCATATGAAATTGTTTCTTCTTTAAACGTATTAACAAAAGCTTCAAGCATAAACAATTCACAACTATCATATTTAATGATATGCGGATCGTTTATAGGATCAACAACCTCAACAACTAAAGAATATGCATTACCACCATGTTTATCTATATCTTTCAGTAACCACTTTTTTAAATTATCTTTTTGTTCATCCGACAATTTATCATTAAAGATACGTTTTAAATTTAAAGCATACTCTTTATCAGTACGACTTTTAGATGCAAAAATAAATTCGTTATTACGAACATCAACAGAAATGATTCCTAAATAACCATTTTCCTTTTTATAAACGTTTGTAATACCTTGCCAATTCTTAACAACCCAATCTAGACTAGAAGTCTTTACTTCATTGAGATTGAAAAATTTGTTAAACGAACGACATGCCACTTTATCAGTATCATCATATACAAACAACCCTCTTGCTGTACATGTCAAGTTGTTCCACTTTTTGTCATAAAAAGCATCACGGTTAAAATTATACGAACTGATACCGTCAGGATTTTGAGATTTACGAATTAAAGATGAATACTTAAACTCATTAACAATCTTCGAATCATCATTCAATTGTTTGAACACGGTATTCTTGATAGTATGTATATGACATTCACCTTTATTATTAATTTGAAGAATTCGTAATTCACCACCAAATTCAATACCACCTTCTAGATTAAAGCAATGCTCATTTACTTGAACAGGTTCGTTATTTACATTTCGATGGCCATGTACTTGATAAATGTTGTCATTCTCAATAGAGACATTAAACAAAAACTCATCGTCGACTTGATGCGCCATTTGATATGTACCGTGACCTTTTACGTATTCATCACTATTCAATTTCAAGGACGGTAAACAACTAATACCACCATGTGATACACAAAACACTTTATTACGAAATGTGAAGTAAATCATATCATCTTGATCCCGAACAAACTTTTTCAGTTCAATAGGATCAAAATCTTTCAACTGTTCAAGTGTATTATAGTATTCCGGATATCGAATAGAATCTTTATCACGTTCAGCTATTTGCAACAAACGACGTGAATGATTTCCTTTTAAAAATTTAAAGTTAAAATCTTTACGATGTTGTAAAAGAAAACCAAATAACTCTTTATGTTGAATACCTCTATCTTCATAATCACCACAGAAGATATATTTAGTTTTATCATTAACAGGATGCTTATCAAACCACTGCTTTAAAGGTTCATAACAACCGTGTAAATCACCGAAGATTACAATGTTATCATACTTTTCGTTATAATCAACAGGTTCCAGACATTCATTAAACATCTTTATAATACGATCTTTATCTGTATAATCAACCCATTTAGAAACCTTTTCGGTATTTTCATTCATGCGTTTGATGATATATTCGCCAACATAACGACATGTACCTTTACGCAACATATCATTGTTTATAGCTTGTTCAACATTCACATTAAAATCAAGCACTATACAACGCACATTATTATTCATACAAAAGCTTTTATAGCAATTGATAGATTTTTCCGTCAAATGTGTTGCATCAACAATAGTTGTCATGCCGTTCGTTAAACGACGTTCAACTAAAGAATGAATGAGTTCCCAAACGTCTTTATCATTCTTTTGTGAAATACCTCTATCTTTATAACATGCGGCAAACGGGATAGATGGCGTTGCAAACAATAAACGAACATTATCAGAAGAAATAGTATAATCTTCTAATTTGTTTTCTTTTACCCAATAACTTTTGCCAGACCCGGGAAGTCCTCGAAGCAAGATTAAATATTTCATTAGCGTACTTTCAAACCATTTGATCCTATAACTACATTATCACAATTTGGACAATGAATATCATCGTGATGTTCGGCACCTAAATATAATTTATGAGATGTCTTTTTTCCACATTTCTGGCAAACAACATATCCATTATGTAAAATAATCCAACCACTATCTTTTACAGGAACCCAACCGCTGTTGTCAAAAACTTTATGTGATTTATCAGCTGTAATCATGAAGCACCTTTAGCAATATGTTTTTATTTCTTACAACATATTGTATGACAAATTTATAAAAATGTCAACCATTAAATATTGTTTAATGTAACAGCACCAATTGATTTATCTTGAATAACTAATTTATTGTCTAAAGCATCCGTACTGTTCATTTGAAAGAATTCAAGATTTTCTTTTTTGAATTCAGAAGTTTTTTCAATCCAACTCGCTAAACAAAAGATATTGTTATTAACAATTGGTTTTTCTTCGTTAAGAAGAAGAGGGTTAAAATTCAAGCATTCGACAGGAAATCCTACCCATAAAACACCATTCACATTTATCTGAAAACCTTATCCTTTTTCTCGAAACTTTAAAATGACAAAAGTATTATCTTCACACCTGACAGCCAAACCTTTAGCCACTGTAAACAACTGTTGAACATTTTTAAAAAGTTTCGAGTTTTTATATAAATCAAACTGCATCTAAACACTCTTCTCCAATATCATAAAGTCTACAATGTAAATCTTCAATCTTTAATTTAATGTTCATCATTTGTACTCATTGTTTATTCTCTAAAGATATGTTACAACAATGACTAATATATGTCAACTAGATTTTTGATAAAACACGTTCACCTATATCAACAATTTCTAATTCTTGGCTACAAATTGCGCTTAACCTATAAACAAATTTAGCTTTGTATTTTTTAGTGTCATGAATAGCATCAATCAATTTTTTATCAATAGCAATACGAATTGTTGCTTTTGTTTGAAAATAATCTTCGCCTACTATTTTCGTTGCAACATCAATATAATAGTAATCGTCATCAAAAATCAAACCGGAATTAATTTTTGTATGAACACCTAATACTACCCTTTTAACACCATTGTCCATAATATATAAAGGTGATGATTGTTCAACTAAATCTTGTGCTTTTTTAACAACACTATCTAAACCAATCCCGACTTGTAATTGCATTTTAAATTCCTTCTAAAGTTTCATTACCAATATCTTCTACCATAAAAGTTGTTTCATCAACACGCTTAAGTTTAAGTTTATGGAAATTATTTAAATTATTGAAAAATAATTTATCAAAATAGAAAAATTGCGAATTTCTTTTCTTACCACCTTTTCTTTTTACATCAATATAAAAACAATAAACGTCATCCAGTTCTTGAACAGTTGCTAGAAAGTCATTAATAAATGACTCTTTATCATATGCTCGACACCATTTGAATTCTTTTAAAATCAACTCATCGAAAACATCAATGAAATCATATAATTGCTCTTTTGATAATTTATCAAAACAACTCATGTTATAACTCTTTTAAAACTGACTCGCCGATATCCGCAACATTAAACTCATTGTCTTTAACTCTTTTTAAACATATACAATCTAATCTATCTTTATATTTTTTAATATCATCTGAAACATAAATTGTTAACTGTTCATTATTTTTTAATGTTATTGTAAAACAAATTAAATTGATAAAGGTAAAGGTTGGTTGTGAAATGACCTTCTTGATTTCCACATCTAAACCATAATCTTTGTTAACAACTTTATTTAACAGACATGTCATTTTAGTTTGTTGTTCAGATGTTAAGTTTACAAACCAATCATTTTTCACAAAATTATTCAACATTATCTTTAGACATTTTTCTTCTAAATTAGGCATCTAAACTACCTTCCACATAATCGTTCTTTAAGACATGTAACATAACATATAAATATTAGGTTGTCAATGTCTAGTAAAGAAACACTGTTTGAAGACTTTAAGCAAGTTATTCAGAACAAACTATCTAAACTTGTTGAACGTGAATTTGTTACAGTAGAAACAATGTCTGTTGATGACATTAAAAACTTTGAGGAACAGCATCCAAAAGATTTCGGAATAGATAGTCGCATTGCTTTTGCTATATGTTTTGAAAGTAAAGCTTTTGATGTTGCTGATCTGCTTCTTAAACATTATCCTGCTTATTTTGACAATGAACGTATGAATAAAGTTTTACAAATGATAACAAAAAACTTTGTTGATAGTTTAGATAAACACACAACGCAAGAAGATATTGATGATGCTAAAGATAAAATCAATTATCTTTTAAGTCATGGTGCTGATTTATATAGTCAAGAAAACGTTTGGTCATCACCTTACAGTCTGCTCAAAAAAGTTAACATGATTGACATTGTTGATCCTAAATATTTAAAAACATTATCACCAAAAATTGCATCATTTTATTGATAAAGGAATCTAAACACATGATTGATGATGAAGTATTGATTAAATCTTTTAGACGTACAGTTAATCAAAAACTAAAAGAAAGCGTTGTAAAGTTAATAGAAGAAGGTGAATCGGAAAATACAAAAGTAAAACTGTTTTCCGGTGATATTAATTTAGTTAAAGAAGTTTTAGCTGATCCTTCTATTGATGTCAACGTTACGGATTACTATGGCGAAACACCATTGTTTCGTGCTATCTATCAAGATAACCTTGAACTTGCTCAATTACTTGTTGAACACGGTGCCGATGTCAATATCAAATCAAACAATGGCGAAACAATTCTGTATTTGTCTTGCTTAAATTACGCTAATTTAAGTACAATCGATTGGTTACTTGAACATGGTGCCGATCCAAACATTACAGATAAAGATGGAAAAACTGCGCTTGATATTCTTTTAGACGAAGGTGCTTTTGAACATGTATATGACATTATTGAATCTTTAGTTTTTCATGGTGCTATTGTACATGACGCTAATCGTCTATTAACAGGAAGTTGTATTTCTGATAAATTAGATCTAGCTGTTAAAGCGCTTGAATTAGGTGCTGATATTAATAATACTGAATGGGAAGGTGACACACCTTTAATTTTTGCTAGTCGTGAAGGTCACCTTGATATTATTGATATGTTGCTTGATAAAGGTGCTGATGTTAATGCTACTTCAATTGCTGGATTCACACCTTTAGCCTGTGCTTGCATTTCATCAAATTTAAATGTTATCAAAATTTTAGTTGAACATGGTGCTGATGTCAATGCTGTTACAAATGATGGCGCATCTATTCTATCACTCACACATAATGATGAAATTAAGGATTATCTGATTCAACATGGTGCTGTTGAAAAAGAATAAGTATAAATATATTCACATATAAATTTGTAAAGCGGTAGGTTGTTATGTCTACCGCTTTTTCATTATATGTTATTTAAAACTTCTTGACCTACATCAGTTTGAACAATTTCACCATTTACAATTGCAAACTGCATACTTTTATAGTCAAGTTCATTGTTGATTAAATGTTCAGATATATCAAATCTAAATTCTTTAGTTAATGAAATGCCATCAACTTTAGCAATTGCTTTAACTTTTATAGACCATGGTTCAGTCCCGTGCAATGAATAAAGACAATTTTCTAAACCAATAATTTCATATAACGTATTACGATAATAAAACTTCGTACCTATTAACGCATTCTTAAACTCAACAGCTTTAGTTACAGACAATTCTTCAAAAATGTACGAAGTATATGGCATTACTTGTTTTCTTTCATCACGATAGAATAAGCTTCATCAAAGCTTAATTTCTTCTTCCCCATTAAGTAGAGCATTTTTGAATATTGTGATTTACTATTTTTAAATAGTTGATACATAGGTTTACCATCATTAGTCAAGTAATCAGCACGACAATTGCCACCACGATTCTTTCTAACAGGATAAAGATATGCTTCCAAGGGTTTTCCTGGATTCTTCATTCTTCGTTGAGTAACAGTTGTATAGTTCAACCCTAATTCTTTACAGATTGTCTTAAGAGTTTTACCATTAAAAGCTACAAAATTAGTCATGTAATTCGTTCCTTTTCAAAATATAATTTTTATAACAATATGAAAGAATAATTCAGTCAATCAAACTAAAGTGTCTGCAATATAGTTTCGCCAAAGTTTTCAGGGTATATTGTCATGTCCTTTATGAATAACTTTTGTACCTTGTCGCTATCAACAATAGATTTTAAAAGTTTAAAAGTGTGGTTATACATTGAAACAGGTTCATTCGTTACACTTTCTTTTGCTGCTATAACCTTCAATAAATAAAAGTTTTCATCAAATGTTTCATATAGAGTAAACCCAAAATAACTATCTATTGCAAAGATACCACGTTCAGTTTCAAATTTAAGATTATACAACTGATCTGTTAACTGATTAAACTTCTCATTAGGTAGGTTTATTATTTGCGACATAGTTCACCTTTAAGAATTATATAAACATTGTATAACATTAAAAAGAAAATGTCAACAACTAAATATCATAGGTTAAAAACTCACCTATTAAAGATGATTTTATTTGACAATCTTTTGTGATGTATAAACCCATATTGACTTTATCTTTTATGAAATCAAACAAAGTCTTTTCTAAATAAAATGTTTTTTCTTGATAATGACCATCAGCATTTACAAAAGCACGTACAATGATATCGTTATCTAAA
>CALAFU010000199.1 GCA_937891325.1 uncultured Candidatus Melainabacteria bacterium
TGGGATTTAGTTTTCTCAATAGCATTTTTCTTCTAAGGACAAAATTATGATAAAAGTAGAACATTTAGTAAAATCATTTTATGATAAAACAGTTTTAAAAGATATTTCGTTTGAAGTAAATGACGGCGAAACATTAGCAATCGTTGGTTTTTCTGGTTCAGGAAAAAGTACAATTCTAAAAATCATCTGCGGACTTTTAGAGGCTGATTCTGGTACAATTCAAACTTCAGAAGGCGATATTGCAATGGTATTCCAATACTCTGCACTTTTTGACTCTCTAAATATCTTTGACAACATCAGTTTTGCACTTCAAGAAAGAAAAGATTTACGCAAAAAATATTCTCAAGAAGATTTGAAGAAAATTGTTGAAGAAAAACTTAAACTTGTAGGTTTACAAGGAATTGAAAACAAGTTTCCGTCAGAGCTTTCAGGTGGTATGCAAAAACGTGTAAGCTTTGCGCGTGCAATCGTAACAAACCCTAAGACAATTCTTTACGATGAACCAACTGCGGGCTTAGACCCAATTTCTTCAACCTTAATTGAAGATTATATCGTGAGATTAAAAGAAACAACACACGCGTCTTCAATCGTTGTAACTCACCAAATGTCAACAATTATGAGAACCGCAGACCAAGTTCTTATGTTATATGACGGCAAAGCAGTATTCCAAGGCACACCTCAAGAAATGTGCAACGCTGGAAACGATTACACTAAACAGTTTGTAACATCATCGTTAACAGGTCCAATGAAAATGTTAACAGAGTAGTTTTTTTGATATAATTAAATTAATTTAAAATAGGTAAAAGTAAACATGGATAAAATTAAATCATCATCATTCAAAGTAGGCGTTTTAACACTTGTAGCACTTGTAATTTTAATTCTTACAATTCTATGGGTGAAAGGTAGAGCATTCTCATCTGCTGAAAGAATTGAAGTACATTTCAAAGACGTAAACGGTATGAGAGCTGGCTCTGGCGTACAAATGATGGGGCTTAGAGTAGGTCAAGTAGAAGAAATTACACCTGTCGTTGACGGTGAAAAAAGCTACGTAAAATTGAAGTTTGTTATCACAGAACCTAACATTACCATTCCAAAGGCCTCTATGATTTCTATTCAACAATCTGGCTTAATTGGTGAACAATTCCTTGAAATTACACCACCAAAAACAAGAACTTTATACTTGCCTGTTGTTGGTAAAAACTTAATTTTCAAAGATGATCCTGTTGAAATTAAACTTGATGACAAATATTATGATGTTGGTTACATCAAAGATACAAGAGTTGTTTTAACAAAAACAATTCCTCTTTTAATGCAAGATAAAGTAAAAACAACTTATGCATATAAAATTGACTATATCGTAAATTTACCAGGGTTAATTTTACCTGAATTTATGAAGGGTGAACAAATTAAAACTAAAGGCGTAAATAAAATGAGAATTTCTGCGCTTGATAACGAAGCGTTGCCTTATCCTCAAACTGATTCACCTTATACAGTAATCGAGCCAATGAGAATTTCAGACTTTATGGATTTGCAATATAAAGCTGCCGCTTCATTGACAGAAACTAACCAAAAAGTTAACGATCTATTATCAGATAAAGTTATCAGCGATTTGAAACAGTCAGTTGTAAACATCAACGCTTTGACAGCACAAGCTACAACTACAATGGAAAAAGCTGAAAAATTGATTGATTCTTCTAACGAAGACTTGAACCAAATGATGAAAATGCTTGATAACTTTACTAAGAACTTTGATAAACTTACTAAACTTGCTGATAATATCGCTGGTGACCCTCAATTTAAGCCTACAATGTTTGAAGCAACAAAAGCAATGACAAACTTTGCAAACAACTTGAACAAAGTTATGGATAACACTGATGCTAAACAACTTGGCGCTGATTTGAACGCAATTGTTAGCAACGTAAACGAAATTAGTGCATCAGTTAATATGATGACTAAAGACCAAAAACTAAAAACTCAAGTGTTTGAAACAGTTACTAATGTAAACAAAGCTATGGTTGACTTGTCAAAAGCGTTAGAAGTTGTAAACTCAATGAGTCCGACTGAAAAATGCCAAATGACTCAAACTCTTAACGACGTAGCAAAAACAGCAAGCAATTTAAGAAAATTCACAGATAAATTAAACAAGAGATTCTTGTTATTCAGATTAATGTTCTAGATTATGAATTTAAAAAACGAAATTACAAAAATACATTACAACATAAAATCTAATGCTTGGCTTGAGCCAATCTTAGATTTTATGGCTGTATTTTATAGTAAAATTACAGAAATCAGAAACGACCTTTATGACAGAGGAATTTTAGAGTCTGAAAAAGTTGACGCTTACGTAATTTCAGTTGGAAACCTTACAACAGGCGGGGTTGGAAAAACTCCTGTTGTTGCAGAGCTTGCAAAACATTACATTTCTCAAGGAAAAAAAGTTGCAATCATATCTCGCGGGTACGGTGGAAAACTTTCAAACAGAGAAGTCCACGTTGTCGCAGCAAACAATGAAATCTTTTTTACAGCTGAAGAAATTGGCGACGAACCTTATTGGTTTGCTCAAAACATCAATAACGCTTACGTTTTAACTTGCTCTAGCAGAGTAAAAGCAGCCAATGAAGCAATTAAACACTTTGGCGTTGAAATTATAATTCTTGATGATGCATTCCAACATAGAAAAATTAAACGTGATTTAGATTTAGTTTTGGTTGATAGCGAAAAATTATTTGGTAACGGCAAACACTTGCCAGCAGGACCATTGAGAGAAGATTTGAACGGTTTAAAAAGAGCCGATAAACTTCTTATTATGAATAAGACTTCAAAACCTGTTGAATCGGATATTTTAGAAAATCTTTTTGATAAAAGAAAAACTTTTGTTTGCAATGTTGTTCCAAGTTTTACATACAACATTAAGACAACAGAAATTTTACCTTTAAAATCTGATGTGTTTGCAATGTGCGCAATTGGTCAACCTGAACAATTTTACGATTTTGTAAGACAAAAGTTCAATTTGCTTGATACAATTACATTTGAAGATCACCATCAATACAAATACAATGAAGTTTCTAGATTAAAAGGCAATGTTGTTACAACAGAAAAAGATGCTGTAAAACTTGCTGAATTTGATTTAGATAATATTTATGCGCTAAAATTAAAGTTGGAATTAGACGTAGAAAGCATTTTAAAATGAGTGATATTGACGAAATTGTAAGACTTTTAAAAGAGGCAAAACAACAAAAAAGCGATTTTGTACACCTTATGGACAGTTTTAACGACCCTTATTTAGTACTTATTGCGTGTATTTTAAGTCTTAGAACTAACGACAAAACAACTTATCCCGCAACCTTGAGAATGTTGGAATTAGCTAAAACTCCTCAAGAAATGATGAAGGTTTCAGAAGAAGATTTATTTAAAGCCATTTATCCCGTTGGATTTTACGCAAATAAAGCTAAACAAATTATTCAACTTTCAAAAGAACTTGTTGAAAAATATGACGGCAAAGTTCCTTGTGATATTGATGAGCTTTGCAAATTTAATGGTGTTGGTAGAAAAACTGCAAATTTAGTCGTTTCAAGAGGTTTTAACAAACCTGCTATTTGTGTTGATGTTCATGTTCACAGAATTTTTAACCGACTTGGTTATGTTAAAACCAAAAATCCGGAAGAAACTGAATTTGCACTTCGTAAAAAATTACCTCAAAAATATTGGATTGATATAAATACTCTTATTGTTACGCATGGACAAAACGTCTGCAAGCCTCAAAAACCGAACTGTGCAGACTGTCCAATTGAAAAATATTGCGCAAAATTAATTTAATCGACCACCATAATTGTTGTAGTATGATGCACAAGAAATGCCTTTGCCTTTTTTAGAGCAATCTGATTTCATAAGCATTTCATCATATTCTTCACCAAATGGTTCAATTCTATCAACAAAAATATTTACGCCAAAAATATCTTGCCCCCATTTATTAGGCTTTTTAAGACCATTCAAATCAATTGTCATCATTGCAATTGGCAAGGAATTTTGAGCTTGTGACGGAACAAGTAACCATTTTACGCCAATAATCATACCTGAATTTGTAGTATGTAAGTTTTTGACGTAATATTCGCTCTTATCATTTACCAAAGAACCGTCCATAAAGTATGTCTTGTATGTTTTAGGGTCAACAACTGATTGCATTCTAAAATATGGATTTAACAAATCACATAGAACAACTTCTCTCTCATCATCTGTTCGAGTTTTTTCAATCGCAACCTTGTCAGTCTCAGTAGTTTGAGCCTTAATCGCTGAGAACACATACTCAATATTTTTGTAAGTATGTTTCCATTGAGAAATTGTGTGTAATTTTTTGTTGTCATCTATGATATTTGGAATCAAAATTATAGCAGTTAAAACAACAATTGAAATAACAACAATAATTTCTACCAATGTGAATGCTTGTTTTTTCATCAATTAACTCCTAAGCCATATCTAGGCGTTTTTTCTCTTGAATTAACTTGTCATAAATCCATTCAGGTATAAAATGTTTGCCCAAAAGAATTTGACCGTTCAAAATATTTGGTGCGTGGAAATCAGAACCACCTGTTACGATAAGTCCTAATTTTTCTGCCATAGATGAAAAATATTCAACGACCGCTGGTGAATGTTTTCTATGATATGCTTCAATACCACGCAAACCGTAGTTCATTAAGTCTTTAATTAAATCCTCTGCAATGTCAATATCGTGAGGGTGAGCAATAACAGGAACACCACCCGCATCATAGATAATTTCAACCGCATCTTGAGGTGAAACTGTCTTTCTTTGTACATATACAGGTGAATTGTCGTTAATATACTTGCTATACGCTTCAATTACGCTGTTTGTACCACCAGCATTTGTGATAGCTTTTGCAATGTGAGGACGACCAATACTGCCACCTTCTGCAACTTGAGCTTTGATTGAGTCAAAAGAAATTTTAATATTTTCTTTTTTGTCTAACAAGTCAATAATTTCAAGTGTTTGATTAATTCTGGCTTGTTGTTGAGCCTTCATAAGTTTTTGAAAATCTTCATTATTAGGGTCCATAAAGTAACCTAAAATGTGAACTTCATAGTTTTTATAAAGTGTGTTTACCTCAACCCCTTGAATAATCTCAAGTTCGTCTTGTTTGCCTATTTCGTTTAAATATTTTTGCGCAATATCATAAGATAAAATATTATCGTGATCTGTTAATGCTATTGCTTGTAAACCTGCCTCTAATGCAGTGTCTACAATTTTTTCTGGTGTAAAAACACCGTCTGAATAATTAGTGTGGATGTGAAAATCTGAACGCTTCATTATTTCCACCTCCAATCAGGACTTTTGATTATTTTGATTATCAAAGTCTACCTCCAATCCATTATTTTCATATACTATTTTGTCATTAATTCTTTTTATTTCGGTTGCCTTACCTGTTAAAGCATCTAAGGTAATTTCAACCGCATTAATTGTAGCAACATTATCTTGTGCTACTTCAAAGCGTTCCGGCATACAGGTTGTCATTCTAGCAAGTGAGGTTGTGTATTCCATACCTATAACACTATCCTCAGCACCGCAAAAACCTGCATCAGTAATATACGCCATATCGTTAACAATTTTTTCATCTGCTGTTTGAACATGAGTGTGAGTTCCAACAAATGCACTTACACCAAAACTTGCACAGAATCTACCAAAACAAATCTTTTCAGCTGTTGCTTCTGCGTGAAAATCAACAAAAATGTTTGGTGTAATCTCTTTAATTTCTTTAATCTTTTCTTCAATAATCTTCCATTGTGAATCCATAGGTTGCATAAATACACGCCCCAAGAAATTCATAACACAAATTTTATGCTCTCCAACCTCAAAAATTTTAAAACCTTCTCCTCTTGTACCTTCGGGGTAATTCAAAGGTCGGACTAATTTGTCCGCATCATCTATGTAGTTAAATATTTCTTTTTTATCCCAAATGTGATTACCTGATGTAAAGCAATTAACTCCTGCGTTTACAAGTTGATTATAATTTTTTTGTGTTAAACCAAAACCGTGAGATGCATTTTCTGCATTCACGATTACAAAGTCGTATTTATTTTTATTGTCGGCAAGATAGTCGGTAACGGCATTTCTACCGATTTTACCGACTACATCGCCAAAAAATAATATTTTAATCAGTTCTTGCATAACTGCATTTCACCTTTTAATTTTATTTTGCAATTTCTGTTGTTCTGAATTCTCTAACAACTGTTACTCTGATTTGTCCAGGGTAATCTAATTCGTCTTCTATACGTTTTGCAATATCTCTTGCAAGTTTTTGAGATGCTAAATCGTCGAATTGTTCAGCTTCAACAATTACGCGAACTTCACGACCAGCTTGTACTGCAAATGATTGTTTGATACCTTTGAAGCTGTTTACAATTTCTTCGATTTTTTGTAAACGTTTGATGTAAATTTCTAAAGTATCACGTCTAGCTCCTGGACGACCTGCTGAAATAGCATCTGCCAATTTAACAAGTACGGCTTCAATTGTGTTTGCTGTAACGTCATCGTGGTGAGCTTCAATAGCGTGAATAATTTCCATTTTTTCACCATATCTGTTTGCAATTTCAACACCTAATTGAATGTGAGTACCTTCTTGAGTTTGGTCAACAGCTTTACCGATATCGTGTAACAAGCCTGCACGTTTTGCAACATAAACGTTAGCGCCTAATTCAGCAGCCAACATGCCTGCAATATGACCTACTTCAAGTGAGTGTTTCAATACGTTTTGACCATAACTTGTTCTGTAATATAAACGACCTAAAGTTTTAAGAAGTTCTTTGTTTAAGCCCATAATGCCCATATCTAATGCGGCATTTTCACCTTCTGTAAGAATTTTCTTTTCTACTTCATCTTTTGCTTTAGCAACCATTTCTTCAATTCTAACAGGGTGAATACGTCCGTCAGAAATAAGTTTTTCTAAAGCTAATTTTGCAACTTCACGTCTTACAGGGTCAAAACTTGATAATACAACTGCTTCTGGAGTATCGTCAATAATTAGGTCAACACCTGTTAGAGTTTCTAAAGTTCTAATGTTACGACCTTCACGACCGATGATACGACCTTTCATTTCATCATTTGGTAATGAAACTACTGAAACAGTACTTTCAACCACTTGGTCCATAACACAACGTTGCATTGTTGTTGATAATATTTCTTGAGATTGTTCCAAAGCTTTTTCTTTAATTTTAGCTTCGTTTTCTCTAATTAATTGCATTTGTTCTTGTGCTAAATCATTTTTAAGTTGTTCTAACAACATATTTTTAGCATCTTCAGCAGACATACCAGAAATTCTTTCAAGTTCAGATGTTTGTTTTTGAACTAATTCTGCTAAATAGTCTTCTTTTTCTAACAACTCGTCCATTTTTCTTTGAGCTGCAGCTTCTCTTTCTGTTGCATCTTGAATTTTATCTTCAAGAGCATCTTCTCTTTGAGCTAACTTAGCTTCTTGACGAGAAAGTTCTTGTCTTCTTTCTCTTTCTTCTTCGTTTAATTGTTCTCTTTCTGTTTGCAATGCATCTTTAGCTTTAATCATTGCTTCTTTAACTAATAATTGTTCTTTTTCTGCTAAATCTTCTTGCTTTTTCTTTGATTCAAATTCCAACGATTTGTATTTTGCACGCTGTGAAACAAAAACAGCAGTGAATACAACAGCCATAAGCACGACTATTACAATCGCTACTACTGAAATAAAGTCCATAATACTTTTATACCTTTACCTTTTCTATTTTTTACAAATACACGCAATCTCGGCACATATATCCTACCGAGCAATCCCCTTATTAAGTTGTATATATATTTAAAAGTTAATTACATTACGTATATTTTCAAAAATTTAACTACTACTGCTAAAATTTTAACATGATAATAATTATTTGTATAGTTTTATGTATAGTTTTATTTACTTTAGAAAAAATGCTAAAATAGAAGAAAATTTTAAAAGAAAGGAAAAATATATGGAAATTAAAATTATTTCAGATGTAAAAAGTCAAGAATGTGATATTTTAATGGTAAATATGTTTGAAGGTCAAAGAACTTCAAATGAAATTGCCAATGAATACGCTATTGATGAAGACAAATTTGAAGGTAAATTTAATACAACATACCTTCTTCAAACTTACGGCAAAATGCCTGCAAGAAAAGTTTTGGTTGTAGGTTTAGGTAAAGAAAAAGACTTAGATAATAACAAAATTAGAGAAGCTATGGCAAAAGCTGTAAAAAAAGCTATTCAAATGAAGGCTAAAACAATTGCCGTAGATTTTTCTGACATCAAATTTGACTATGCAGATATGGTTTCTGAAGGTGCAATGATTGGTGATTACGCATTCGACAAATACAGAACAGAAAAGAAACACCATATTGAAACTTTATACACAAACCTTGATAAAGCAAAAATCGAAAAAGGTCAAAAAAGAGCAGAAGCAATGGAATTCACAAGAAACCTTGCAAACGAACCTGCTGAATATGCAACCCCAACAAAATTAGCAGAAGTTGCAAAGGGTTTGGGGTTAGAGACTAAAATTTATGACCGCAAAGACTGTGAAAAAATGGGAATGGGCGCATTTCTTGCTGTTGCAAGAGGTAGCCACCAAGAACCTAAATTTATCCACATGAAATACGCACCTAAAAACCCTGCAAAACGTATTGCAATCATTGGTAAAGGCTTATGCTTCGATAGCGGTGGTATGGACTTAAAACCTGCTTCATCTATGCTTACAATGAGAGATGATATGTCTGGCGCAGCTTGCATTTTAGGTGTAATGAGTAAATTGAAAGAATTTTCACCAAACATTGAAGTTCACGGTATTATTGCAGCTTGCGAAAATATGATTGGACCAAACGCTTACAAACCTGGTGATATTTTAAGAGCTAAAAATGGCAAAACTATTGAAATTGACAATACAGATGCAGAAGGCAGAGTAACTTTAGCTGATGCACTTTGCTACGCTTGTGAATTAAACGTTGATGAAGTTATCGACATTGCAACATTAACAGGTGCTTGTATGGTAGCTTTAGGTACTCACGCATCAGGTATTATGGGCAATAACAAGGATTTAGTAAACAGATTAATCCAAGTTGGTGCAAAATCTGGTGAAAGATATTGGGAAATGCCAATGTACCCAGAATATTTTGACAGCTTAAAGAGCGAAATTGCTGATATGAAAAACTCTGGCGCTCGTTGGGGTGGCACATCTGCAGCAGGTCTATTCTTGCAAAACTTCGTTACTGATAACGTAAAATGGGCACACTTAGATGTTGCAGGTACAGCGTTCCTAGATAAACCTCAAAAAGAATTCATAGCTGGTGCGACAGGTGTTGGCGT
>CALAFU010000200.1 GCA_937891325.1 uncultured Candidatus Melainabacteria bacterium
GCGAACAAACGAAGAATGAGTTTTGTGAGCCTGTCCCCCGTGTGACAGCATCTCAAGTAGTAGAGACCCTGAAATAAATTCAGGGTGACATTGAAACTAAACGTAAAACTTTATAGGTGTCCTTTCTCTTTTTTAATACTTGCGGTAATCGCGTCTAAGATGCGCTTAACTTCAACGACTTCAATACCTTTAAATTTTTCTTTAATGTTGTTTGAAGCCGGAACAATCGCGCGTTTGAACCCTAACTTTTGCGCTTCATAAATACGTTTTTCAAGGTCGTTTACAGGTCGAATTTCTCCTGACAACCCAATTTCACCGATAAGAACTGTTTTCATATCAGCTGTAATGTCGTTTAAGCAAGTTGTGATTGCGATTGCAATACCCAAATCGGCTGCGGGTTCAGATATATCAATTCCGCCGATAACGTTCACGTAAACATCTTGTTTTGAAAGGTTTAAGCCCACGCGTTTTTCAAGCACCGCAAGAATTTGCAGTACACGAGAAGTGTCAACGCCGTTTGTAACTCGTCTTGGACTTGGGTATGGTGTTACACCGACAAGAGCCTGAATTTCAAGCAATAAAGGTCTTGTGCCTTCGTTCGTAACAATGATTACGCTTCCTGGGGTTGCGATGTGGTTTTCATTCAAGAAAATTTCACTAGGATTTGTAATTTCAACAAGTCCGCTTGAATGCATGTCAAACATTCCGACCTCAGACGTTGTTCCAAAACGGTTTTTTACGGCTCTAAGCATTCTGTAAGATTTGTACTTGTCGCCTTCAAACTGAATTACTGCATCAACCATGTGTTCCAAAACCTTTGGACCTGCGATGTTTCCCTCTTTTGTAACGTGTCCGATAACGATTATCGTAATGTTTTCGCTCTTTGCAATCTGCATTAAGACGTTGCAACATTCACGCACTTGGCTAACACTTCCAGCTGAAGAGGAGATATTATCTGTGTAAATCGATTGAATACTGTCGATTACAAGCACATCAGGCTTCAAATCTTTTATTTGAGTCCTAATCAATTCCAAATTTGTTTGAGGGTAGATGTAAAGGTTATCAGTATGAATTCCTAATCTTTCTGCTCTAAGTTTCACTTGGCTTGCTGATTCTTCTGCTGATGTGTATAAAACTTTTTTATTTTGCTTGCAAAGTTCGCCACTTGTTTGAAGGATTAAAGTTGATTTACCAATTCCAGGGTCGCCAGCAAGCAACACTAATGAACCTTGAACTAAGCCACCGCCAAGAACTCTGTCGAATTCTGAAATATTTGTGCTAACTCTTACGCTATCATCAAGTGTAATTTCGTTTATAAGTTTTGGTTTTTCTGTGTTCAAAAAATCTGCAACAGAAGAATTTGAAGTTGATTTTGTTTCAACTTCTTCAATGATAGAACCCCAAGCTCCGCAAGCTGGACATTTGCCCAAGTAACCAGAGGTTTCGTATCCGCACTCCTGACAGACGTATTTTGATTTAACCTTTGCTTTTGCCATAGCTTTATTATAAGCTAAACATTCATGATTTTACACAAACGCTTAACCAATTTTTTCATAAAATCGGTTTGGTTAATTTGAATGTCGCGGTAATATTGGTTGTAATTTTTAATAATGTTTTTAGGAAGCTCTTTGCCTTGCTCTAAAGTGTGTGCAAGTTGTTCGAGATAACTATCTTGAGCATCTCTGTAATTCAAATCTCGACGGCGCAAATCTTCGTCTGCTTCTCTATGAACAAGAGCATGATAAGCGCTTTTAATCGAAGGATCTTTTGCATCATGCGGAAATCTTTTAATCGCTTCGCGCACAATAATCCTGTCGGTTAAAACTTGAATAATCAGCCTACCGATATACTTTCGAGCTTCAATTGTATTTTGAAATTCAACCATTTTAAAATGTGTGATTAAACTAAATCAAGACATTCAGCTTCAATGAATCTAATCATTTTAACTGCATCGTTATCAAAGAATTGTCTAGAAAGTTCTTTAATAGCTGAAGAAGCCATTTCATTCTTATCCATAACGGTTTTATAGAAGAATTTTTTACCAGCTCTGTATCTTACTAACAAGTCTTTAGAACTTAATCTGTCCATTACAGTTTTAACAGTTGTGTAAGCTCTTTCTAAGCCATTTGCTGACATGTTATCAACAACGTCTTTAACAGAGATGTTCATATCTTCGTCGATAGCTTGTAATTTCCAGATTGAATTTAAAATTTCAAATTCTAATGTTCCTAATGACATTTTTTAAACCCCTTCATTTTATATACTAAAAATTTCTATTACAATGATAATAGAAAACAAATATAAAATCAAGCGATTTGTAACATTTATTATTAATTAAAATCCATAACGCCTTCAATCGGTTCGCCCAAGTAGATTACACGACCATAACTTCTTCTGTCGTAAGAGGAAGCTGTCGGTTTTTTGTAATCAGAACGAGTGTAAAAAGTTGAACCCTTGTTGTCAAAATATTTGGCTTTAACAGGTTTAGATGAGGAATTCATGAAAAACATTGGCGAACATGCAGCGCAAAAGGCTGAAAACGTTACAAAACCAATAATTACTTTTGCAATTTTGTCTTTCATAAGGCACTCACTTTTTCTGGGGATAGCTGATTGAGGAGTGAAAATCTCTCCAATAATAATATGCCCATGTACTAGCACTTTTAAACTAACCCGATAGTAGGATTTTTATTTTAATTCTTTTTGACAAAAAATACCGGCAAATTTACGCAAAAAAAAGCCTGCATTCATTTGAATTCAGGTACATGTTTTGATAAAACATTTTAAAAGGTAGGTAGTGTAAGTGTGAGTTAGTTAGGTAGTTAGTGTGTGTATGTTAAAAAACTTTTTGAAAAACTCTCTCTTAATAAATAAACTAGTTAAGTTTTAAATCTAATTTGTTGTTGAATGCAACCATGTTCATATAAGAAAATAACATTTCCGATCTATCTACGAATTCAGGTTGCGGATTAATATCTGCATTTTCATTCAATCTTGAATTTGTTGTACCAACATTTGTGTTTAATTTTAATTCTTGTACTGTCATACTCTAACGCCTCATAATCTCTTTATCACTCTTACTCCTATATAAAGTATTTTGGAAAAGTCGAATTTCAGCATGTGAATATTTTGTTACATTTGTTCACAAACGGCTGAAAACCATGATTAAAAGGCAATTTTCATGGTTTTGATGTTTTTATATAAGTAAGTAAGTAATAATAAATTTTTGGTAAAAATGGTTAACGGTATTAATTCACAATCAAATATTTATGCATTGAAAGATTTAATCAATCTTGCAAAATACGCTAATGGCGTACCTTTGACTGATGATGCAACAAAATTAACAGTTAGCCAAGTATCTTCATACCCAACAATGATGTGTATGTATGAAGGTTACCAATGGGTTAAAGACAATAAAGGACAATATAAACAAGCATTTAAAGCTGTTACTGATAATGGTAAAGCTGCTCATGATATCTTAAAACAACATGGTGCAAAAGGTGTTTTCAGAGTTGCTGATGCAAAAGAAATTTTAGCTAATATTCCAGAAGCAGAAGCATTAAAAACTCTATCAACACAAACTCAAGATTTATACAAAAACGCTCAAAAATTAGCAGAAGCTGTTAAAGCAAATCCTTCAAACAAAGATATTGCAAAACAAGCATCTCAAATGTTAGCAAAAGCAAACGCTGCATCTTATGCTGAAATGGCAAAAGGTACAGGCTTATATCAAAAATTTAAAAATGCAGTAGGCATTACAAAAGTTGGTCAAGCAACTCGTAACATGGCTGCTAAATCATCAACATTCAAAACTTGCTTAGATGCTTATAACAACGAATCTGGTAACTTTATGTTAGTTATGGAAGGTGGCGTTGAAGCATTTACAACAGTTATTCCTACTTTCAAAAAATTAGGTTTCAAACGTGGTATGAAACAACTAGGTCGTTCAACTGCTAGAGTATTCTCATCAGTAGCAGGTTGGGTAGCAGGTTCAGCTGTTGGCTCAAAAATTGGCGAAGTTGTTGGCTCATTAGTTGGTAATACAAAAGTTGGCGCTGTTGTTGGTGCTATTGCTGGCAGAGTTGGTTCTTATGCAGTTGGTACAGTTGGTCAACACTACGCAAACAAAGCCGTAACAAAAGTTTTAGGCAAAACTGAATTAGAAAAAGCTCAAGAAGAAGATTGCGTAAAAATCGCTCAAGCTGCACAAGAAGATCCAGAAGTATTTGATGCATTAATTCAACAAGCTGCTGAAAGATTAGTTAACGAAGGCGAAGATACAGCTGAATCAAAAGCAGTAAACCAAGTTTTAAGAAACTTAGTAGCACAAAAAGATGCAGCAGGTCCTCAAGAATCAAGAATGATGACAAGAGCTGAAATGAAAGCATACGCTGACAAATTAGCAGACCAACCCGTTTCAAATCCAATTGCACAACAAACAACTCAAACAGCTCAACCCGCACAAACAACACAAGCAAAAAATAATAAATCAGGTTATACAGGTTACATTCCATCATCTGATCCAGCACCTATCAAACCTGAACCTCAACAAGTTGCAGTTGCTCAACCGGTGCAACAACAAGCAAGAAAAGCTGAAGACGAAATGACTTCTGAAATGAAAGCATTATTAAAAAGAGCTGACAGAGTTATCGCAAACGGTTCAAGATATTTAAATTTAAAATAAAATAAAAATAATAAGTTTTAATATTATAAAAATCCCGATATGATTGTCTTTAAAGATTTCAAGGTCGGGATTTTTTATTGCAAAAATGGATTTAATATAGATGTGTGGTAAAAGGAGAGGGGAATTTTATGTTAAATCCGATAAAAATTCTTTTAGTAGAAGACCAAAAGTTAATGCGAATAGGGATTAAGGCACTTTTTGAAGGCATTAATGACCAATTAATTTTTAAAGAGGCAGAGAGTGCAAGAGAGGCAATAGAGACGGCAAAAACATTTAAGCCACACGTAGTTCTTATGGATATCGGGCTTCCTGATATGTCCGGAATAGAGGCAGCAAAAAAGATTATGGCAGATAATAAAAAGGTGAAGGTAATAATGCTTACATCTCATTCGAGTGCAAAAGAAGTAGAGGACGCGCTTGCGGCGGGCGCAAGCGCGTATGTGCTTAAAGATATTAATGCCGAAAGCCTTATGGTTATTGTTAAAACGGTTAATGAAGGCGCAATGTGGCTTGACCCTCAAGTTGTGCCGTATATTAGGGATAAAAATGCGGGCGTAATTCCGGCAAGACAGGTTACAAGAGCTGCTTTTAGAGAACAGCATGCGAACTTGACACAACGAGAATATGAGGTCTTGAAACTTGTGGTTGACGGAAAATCTAACTCTGAGATAGCGAAAGACCTTACGATATCAGAACATACGGCGAAGGCGCATGTTTGTAATATTATCCAAAAATTAGTTGTTGATGATAGAACTCAAGCGGCAGTAAAGGCATTAAGAGAGGGGCTTGTGTAATGATTGTACTCAAAATAATAGTTTTACTCATTTTTAGCCACCTGACTATATTATTAAATAAGAGTGTGATGTATAAATGATATATGAATAAAGAGAATGAAGTTCTATTTTTGGATTTCGTGAAGGCAAAAGCGGTTTGCAAACTTTGTCGTGCAAAGAAGTTGAATGATAGAACACTTCAAGATAAAAATAAGATTATAGAAGAGATTGCATCGGGTAAGATTAATATATTTATTTTAAATCATTGTATGCCAAAGTATACGGAATGTATGTGTGCATTGACACATTTTGATAAACCTTGTATGAAGGACTGTGTTTGTAAAGAGTTGAATGGTTCACTGCAAGACACACACCTATGGAGCTTGCTAGATGCATAAATGTATAATAAATGAAGATATATAAATAATTTGACTATAAATTAAAAACAATAAAATAAACTTAGGGTAGTACCTATCACACCCACCCACACACGTTTTACTAAGAAATCAGTGGAAAGGGGGTGATAAAATGACAATAATAATGAAAACCGCTATCATTGCGGTAATAGCGGTTTTACAAATTCTATTATTACTGTTCTAGGGTACTAAGTCAAGCTCTAAGGAAAATCCACTTCTTTAGGGCTTGCCCCTATGCATACATTATTTACGATTTTTCACTAAAAGTCAAGAGGTTTCAATTTATAATGCAAAACCTTATGTCATTCTGAACTTGTTTCAGAATCTCATGTTGTAGAAACCCTAAAGGTGTTTTATTAGCCAATAAGGCTTTAAGACGATAAGTCATTTATAGTAAAAATGACAATTTAATAATAAATCGACTTATCCACTTAACCCTTATAGACTTATAGTCTTAAAAAGTAGGTCAGGCAATGCCTGACAATACTGTAGAGACCCTGAAATAAATTCAGGGTGACATAAGGTTAAGTACACAATCTAATGTCATTCTGAACTTGTTTCAGAATCTCATGTTGTAGAAACCCCAAAGGTGTTTCATTAGTCAATAAGGCTTTAAGCCAATAAGACGATAAGACGATAAGTCATTTATAGTAAAAATGACAATTAATAATAAATCGACTTATCCACTTAACCCTTATAGACTTATAGTCTTAAAAGTAGGTCAGGCA
>CALAFU010000201.1 GCA_937891325.1 uncultured Candidatus Melainabacteria bacterium
AAATATTATGATTAAGAATTCAGATGACAAATATATAATTACAGGTGGTACCCCTCTAAAAGGCGAAGTAAGTATCGGCGGGGCAAAAAATGCCGTACTAAAACTTATGGCTGCTGCTATTTTGGCAAAGGGTGAAACTTTAATTCACAATGTGCCAGATTTAACTGACGTTGAGATTATGCTTAATGTTATTGAACAGTTGGGTACAAAAACTCATTATGATAAAGTTAACAAGACTGTAACTATTGATGCGACGGATATTACAAGTGTTACTGCTAAGTATGAATTAGTTAGCAAAATGAGAGCATCTTTCATTATCTTAGGTGCTTTGGTTTCTCGTTGCAAAGAAGCAATCGTAGCTCTTCCTGGTGGTTGTGCAATCGGTGAACGTCGTGTAGACTTCCACATCAAAGGTTTGGAAGCTCTAGGTGCAGATATTAAAATTGAAAATGGTTATGTGCATGCTAAAGCTACAAAACTTGAAGGTGCTGAAATTTATTTAGATATTCCTTCAGTTGGCGCAACAGAAAATATCATGCTTGCTTCTATTTTGGCAGAAGGTTCTACAAAAATTCAAAATGCAGCAAGAGAACCTGAAATTATAGATTTAGCGAACTTCTTGAATGCAATGGGTGCTGATATTGTTGGCGCTGGTACATCTGACATTGTTATCAATGGTGTTACTCAAGAAGATTTACACCCAATTGAATACACAACAATTCCAGACAGAATTGAAGCAGGTACTTTTATGAGTGCGGTTGTTGCTACTAGAGGTTCTGCAATCATTAAAAATATTTTCCCTGCTCATTTAACATTCTTCAACAACAAATTGTTAAAAATGGGTGCTAATATTAAGTTAATCGAACCGACTGCAATTGAAGTTTCTGCAAAGGGTAGACTAAATACTGTAAACTTTGTAACTCAACCGTACCCAGGTTTTCCTACAGACTTACAATCTATGGCTATGGTGTTGTTATCAACTGCAAATGGTGTTGGTATTATTACAGAAAGTTTATACGAAAACAGATTTATGCAAGTTCCTGACTTGAGACGTATGGGCGCTGATATTCATCAAGATAGAAACCATGCGATTATTAAAGGTGTTAAAAAATTAACAGGTGCCGCTGTTTCTGCAAGCGATTTGAGAGCAGGTGCTTCTTTAGTAATTGCTGCGTTAATGGCAGAAGGTACATCAGAAGTCGAAAACTTGCATCACATTGATAGAGGTTATGAAAACTTTGAAGATAAAATCAGAGCCTTAGGAGGCAAGATTGAACGAGTATCAGCAGATACTGTTCAAGGAGGTCTTGATGAAGCCTGCATATAGACGTTGGTATGAGCATGATCCCCTTTTATTGGAAGTTGTTGAGTTATTAAAAAATTACCAAGATGAGTTGAGAGCTCAAGCCGAAGTTTTTTTGAAGAAGATTGAAGAAAAAGTTTCAAAGGAAGCCATTGATAAATTTTATGCAATGGTAAAACCTGTGAATGGTAATCGTTGGTACGATAAAGACCCTGTTATCTCAAAAACAATTGAGCTTTTAAGAGTTGTTCCGCCAGATGTTCAAAAGGCATGCGCAGAACACTTTATTAATGCTTTGAAAGACATTGGGGTTGATTATCAAAGCCCAAATCTTAAAGAATAATGTTAAATTTTGATTGCAAAACTTTTTCTCGTCTAAAAAACTATATAGCAAAGAAAAAATCATTTGCTGTAAGTGGTTTGACGTCTTTTTTTAGATTGATTTTGTTAAACAAAATTGTCGAATTTTCAGGTAAAAAGATTTTGTTCGTAACTTCAAATGAGCAAAGTGCTTTGAAGTATCAATCTGATTATAAAAAAGTTTTTGCTAAATCTACTGAGTTGTTACCATTTCAAACTATTTCAATGTACGAAAGTGTAAACTCAAACAAGTATGAATATGCAAAACAAGTCGAAATTTTGAGAAGTAGACCTGATATTGTTTTTACACCTGTAAAGACTTTGCTTGAAAAATTTCCTAACGAAAAATTCTTTAAACAAAATTCTATTGAAATTAAATTGAACGAAACTTTAGATATTCAAACTTTAGCTAAAAGACTTGTTGAATTTGGTTATAAGCGTTCTGTTATGGTTTCAGATGTCGGAGAATTTTCAATCCGTGGCGATATTATTGATATCTTTTCTTTAGACGAAAATCCTGTGAGAATTGAATTATGGGGTGATG
>CALAFU010000202.1 GCA_937891325.1 uncultured Candidatus Melainabacteria bacterium
TTGCCAAGGAGGATGTCGCGAGTTCGAGCCTCGTCTCCCGCTCCATTTAAAAGACTCACATAAAGTGAGTCTTTTTTTGTATCGGAGAATACTCGGCAAGCCTTTAGCGAGTTTATCGCGCATGAGCAAGAAAAACCTTGTCCACATTCTATAAAAAAGACCCATTTAAGGGTCTTATTTTTTTGAATTTTATTTTATGGAGTTAATAGTTTTAGTCCTGTAATTCCACCAACAATAGCAAAAATGCAAAGCAATCTCATTGCGGTTGCAGGTTCTTTAAAACAGATTATGCCAAAAATTACAGCACCGACTGTTCCGATTCCTGTCCAAATCGCGTAAGAAGTTCCTAAAGGTAGAGTTTTCATTGCAAGAGCTAAGAAATAATAACTTGCCACCATACCGATTAATGTAATAATCGAAGGTAATAATTGTGAAAAACCTTGTGAAAATTTTAATCCAACAGCCCATGTAACTTCAAATAAACTAGCAATTAACAAATATACCCATGCCATAAAAAATCCTTTCTTTAAATATATATTTTTTCATTATAATATAAATAGAATCCTGTATAAAAATGCTATTTTTATTAGCAAAGGAGAAATCTTATGCTTGCTTATACATACAAAGAACACGAAAAATTTGAACTAATAAAGAAAGAAAAACCACAAATAATTGACTCAAAAGATGCAATCGTAAAAGTTACGATGAGTAGCATTTGCACAAGCGACTTGCATATAAAGCATGGCTCTGTTTCAAAAGCCGTAAAAGGAATTACCGTTGGACACGAAATGGTTGGCATAGTCGAAGAAATTGGCTCTGATGTGAAAAATGTCAAGTTTGGCGACAGAGTGACCGTTAACGTTGAAACCTTCTGTGGAGAATGTTTCTTCTGCAAAAATGGCTACGTAAATAATTGTACAGATAAAAACGGTGGTTGGGCATTAGGATGCAGAATTGACGGCGGACAGACTGAATATGTAAGAGTTCCATACGCAGATAATGGATTAAACATAATTCCTCAAAACGTAACCGATGAACAAGCACTTTTTGTCGGAGATGTTTTAGCAACAGGATTTTGGGCAACTCGTATTTCTGAAATCAAAAACGAAGATACAGTTTTAATAATTGGCGCAGGTCCGACAGGACTTTGTACTTTGCTATGCGTAAGACTTAAATATCCGAAGAAAATTATTGTTTGCGAAAAAGACGAAACTAGAATAAATTTTGTAAAAAAACATTACCCACAAGTTATTGTAGTTGAACCTGAAAACTGCAAAGATATCGTTTTAAACGAAAGTGAACATGGCGGCGCGGACGTAGTTTTGGAAGTTGCAGGCACAGAAGAGACCTTTAAAATGGCTTGGGATTGTGCTAGACCAAATGCGATAGTTACTATCGTTGCACTTTATGATAAGCCAATGATTTTGCCTTTACCTGATATGTATGGCAAAAATTTGATATTTAAAACAGGCGGTGTTGACGGTTGCGATTGCCAAGAAATTTTGTCACTTATTTCACAAGGCAAAATTGATACAACTCCACTAATAACTCATAAATTCAAACTTGAAGATATCGAAAAAGCCTACGAAATATTTGAAAACAAATTAGATAACGTCATAAAAATCGCAATCACTGCGTAAAAATACCTAATTTGATATTATTCATATTCTTTTATTTTTAAAGAGTTTATGAACTTAGAATTGTGTTGTATTTGATAAATGCGTTTTAATGCCCATTCTGAAGTTTCTAGATTTTGTTTTTCAGTAATTGAACCATTGCTTTGAGCAATTTTCAAGTTTTTATCAACAACACCATATAAATCTACTAATGTGCTATTCTTCATTCTATGAATTGGACGGATAAAATAATCTGCAACACCGCCATTATTGTATTCTAAAGTTTTATATAAGGTTTTAAGAACATCGTTTGATTTTTGTAACTCTAAATCAAAAAACGAAACTAACTGTTCAGCACTACCATGCCTGTATATGTATGTTTTTAAGGCATCTTGAGAAGAAACAGGTATAAAATCCAATTTATTTAATTCACTTAAAGACTCTTGTACATTTTTTATGTAATCATCAACTTCAGTTATAGGAATATTTAAAGATTTTGCTAACAAAATTTTATCACCACGCTTTGTAAAAGAATTTTTGAAAGGGCGATATTTGATAAGTGGACGAGCTTCCATCATCTTGTTAAACTCAGAACTTGTAGGCACAACGTTTAATGTAGACTTTATTTCACCACTGTGCTTTCTCATAAATTGAACTTTTTCATCTTGAGTAATTTTAGTAGAACATAAAACCTGATGTATAAGTTTCGGGTCAATCTTCTCAACTTTAGTTATCGCAAAATCAGACATAATATTCCCCCTTCTTGTTTTTTATTATACACCAAAAATTTTACAACTAAAAAGACAAGGCTGAGAGCCTTGTCTTAAAATTGCTCCAGGCCAGACTTGAACTGGCACTGAGTTATTCGCCCAATCGGATTTTAAGTCCGACGCGTCTACCGATTCCGCCACTGGAGCACGGTTATTAAATTTTTAATTTATTCAACGGATGCCACTAGGGCATATCGTCTTGTCTTCACCGCATCTTCACTTCCGCGACATTTGGTGTACATTCAATTTATCAAAAAAAAAATATAATTGTCAACATCTCAATTAAAAATTTTCAATTGTAAATATTTATACGATTTTTGCAAAAAATACTTGCAAAAATGTTAGCCTAACCTTACAATATATTCGGATTATAATCATATTTAATTATATTAATAGAGAAAACAATGAAAGACTTAAGCAAAATAAAAACACTAGATCATTTACCAATTGGGCATGATGCAATTATTTCGTCTGTTGATTGCGAAGACAAAGCCCTTAGAAAACACATTCTAGACATGGGTTTAACTCCTCAAACAGAAGTTACGCTTATCAAAACAGCGCCAATGGGAGACCCTTTAGAATTACGCCTTAGAGGATATGAATTAACTCTTAGAAAAAGCGATGCCTCAAAAATTTCAATAAAAGATATTCACGATGCGCATAATAAAATTCGCAAACAAAAAGTTTTTAAAGAAACTGACCACTCTGAAATCGGTGAAATTCAAAAATACGAAACCCGAAAACTTGGTGGAAAAGTTCAGAAAAAAGAACTTCGATTAGCACTTGCTGGTAATCAAAACTGCGGTAAAACAACTCTTTTCAATAAATTAACAGGTTCAAACCAACATGTTGGAAACTTTCCTG
>CALAFU010000203.1 GCA_937891325.1 uncultured Candidatus Melainabacteria bacterium
TTAATCATAATTCGACTTTACGACTTAATTCTTATTGACTTATTGACTAAAAAAGTGGCGCGAGCAAAGCTCGCGCCACTTTGGTCTATTTTATTTCTCACATTATGCTTGAGTTTTTGTTGGAGTTAATTTTTCGCTTAAGTATGCGATTGTTTTAGGGAAGTGTTGTTGTAAGTATTGAGTTCTGATACCTAAAATATCTACTGTTTGGTATGTATTCATCAACGCATTTGTTTCTGCGATTGTTTCTTCACGACCTCTATCAGGTTGACCTGCAACTGCTTCTTGTTCAATGAAATAATCAATGTGGTTTCTTTCGTTTGTTGGGAATTCTTTTAAGAAATTTTGTCTTTCCTCTTCATAAGTTTTCTTGAAAGTTTCATCTTCATGAAGTGTATCTAAAAGTTTTACACTAACTGCTTCACCTTTGTCATTTAATTTTAAATCTACAGGTTTACCACACATATCTGTTGCATGACCCAATTCATGTAAGAATACGAATGGATCGTCAGATACGTTTAATGTGCCGTAAGCCATTATATCTTCGCCTACTTGGTATATTCTTGGCGCACAGTATGAACCTAATTTGTTGTCAATATCTTCAATTTGAACAGTTGTGTTTGCTAAGTTTAGTAATTCATCTCCAGGAATTTTCTTAAGCATGTTCACAATTTTTTGTTCACTTGCTTTAACTTTTTCTGGATTATTTCTGTCATTTTCACCTTTTGGTACTACAAAGTCCTTGATTGGAATATTGAAGCCGTCATTTTTTTGTTCATCTAAAACATTTAAAGTATTAGCTTTTTTATCATATTCAATTAAGTATGATTTATCGTTTCTTGAAGAACGGAATTTATTTTCGCCCAAAACTTCAAAGGTTTGAGATTGATTCATCAAAACTTTACCGTTTTTATCTGTAATTTTGTAATCAACAATTCTATTACCTTTAGGATCATCTTCATATCTAAATTGAGTTCTTGTCATGTCAACAGAACGCATGTCTTTTTCGATTAAAGTATGACCTGTTTTCTTATCAACAGTTGCCTTTGCAACTTGTCTAACTTTTCCATTAGGATATTCGTATTTTACGTTGAACATGCCGTCGACATCAGATTTTTCGTAAAATTCTTTTCTTTTTAAGTTACCATTTTTATCACGACAAATCTTAATGGCCTCAGTCATCATTGGATAACCTTCTTTTGAAAACTCAAATTTTGTTTCATTAAAAGTATTTGTTCTAAAGTCGTTTGTCATGACTTTTTTGCTAACAGGTTTACCTTTAGCATCAAATTTTAATTGAATATTTTCTTGTTCTAAAACATTCAAATCTTTATCTAAAAGTCTTAAAGTTGAACCATTTTCACCTAAAGACTTCATTACATAGTTATTTTCTTTATCGTAATCACATCTACGAAGTGTAATCTTTTTAGTTTTGCTATTTGTCATTTCTTTAGTCAAAGTCAAAACTTTGTCTGCATCAAGGTTATCTTCCACCATCAATTCAGTACTTTGTGTATCCAATTTGATTGGAACTTTCTTGTTATACATTTTTGCGATATTATCAAGAATAGTGTCTTTTTTAGCTACAGCTTTTGGTTCTGTTGTTGTACGTTCAAACGTATCCGGTTTTTGAGGCGCCAAATAAGGTCTTTTTTCAGTTCCCTTTTTGTCTTCTACTTTGCCTGAAAAATTAACGTTTAATAGATTTTGAATGTTCATGTCTTAATCCCTAAAAATATTATAATTGTTGTACCGATAATTATTAAACACAAATAAACATGAAAAATTGCCTAATCTACACTTATTTTTTTAAGATTGTTAACATAAGTAAGACTTTAAGGCTTTAAGACGATAAGGCTATAAGTCATTTATGATTAAATTGACATTTTAATCATAGTTCGACTTTACGACTTAACTCTTATTGAGTTATTGACCTTGCAAACTATAAGACTTTAAGACGATAAGGCTATAAGTCATTTATGATTAAATTGGCATTTTAATCATAATTCGACTTTACGACTTAATTCTTATTGACTTATTGACTAAAAAAGCAGGCGCGAGCTTCGCTTGCGCCTGCAAAAAAACTTTTAATTACAAAATCCTACTTGCCTGTTGAACCAAAACCGCCTTCACCACGTGTTGTTTCGGTTAATTCTGTTACAACTTCGATTTTTGCTTGTTCGTATTTTGCAATTACCATTTGTGCAATTCTTTCATCAGGCAAGATTGTATATTCTTCGTTTGAAACGTTTACCATTGGAATACAAACTTCTCCTCTGTAATCCTCATCAATTGTGCCGATACAATTAATCAAGGTAATACCATGTTTAATTGACAAACCTGAACGTGGACGAACTTGTGCCTCGTAGCCATGTTCTAATTCAATTTTCAAACCTGTTGGAATTAATTTTCTTTCTAAAGGTTTTAATGTTACAGGTTCATTTATCGCTGCACATAAGTCCATGCCTGCAGCACCTTCTGTTTTATATTCTGGTAACACTTTATTGTGTGCTAATCTTTCAATCTTTAAAATCATTTTCTTTTCTCCTTTTTATCCCTACAAAAATGATAACATAAAAACTTTTGTGTTATAGTATCACTATGGCAAAATTGAAAATATCAGCAACATTAGAAGATTATCTAGAATTTATTTACGAAACTGTCGAGGCTAAATCAAACATTAAAGCCGTTGACATCGCAAACAAATTCGGTATTGCAAGAGCCTCTGTAACAGAAGCCCTTCAACGTCTTGAACAAAAAGGCTACATAAAATACGGCAGATACCAACCAATTGAACTTACCGCTGGAGGTATTAAATTAGCCAAAGAAATTATTCTAAAACACAGCACTTTATGCAAATTCTTTAGCTCTA
>CALAFU010000204.1 GCA_937891325.1 uncultured Candidatus Melainabacteria bacterium
GCAACGGCAAGCACCTTCTTAGCATCGTCTTGACCAACAATATGTTCGTCTAAGTATGCTTTAATTTCATGAGGCTTTGGAATTGCTTTTTCTGCTGATTTTCCAGATTTTTCTTTAGAAGCGCCTTCTTTTTCTTTATTTTCAAAGAATTCTTCATCTAAAATCTCATTACATAACTCTACACATTCATCACAGATATAAACTTCAGGACCGGCGATTAATTTTTTAACTTGGTCTTGAGTTTTACCGCAAAATGAACATTTTAGTCTGCTATCGTCGTGCTTAGCCATTATTTTCTCCTACTTTAAAGCATCTCTTGATACAACTTTATCAATCATACCGTATTCTAATGCTTCTGTTGGTGTCATGATATAGTCACGGTCTGTATCTTTTTCAATTTTCTTGATTGATTGACCTGTGTTAGATGCCAAAATTTCATTCAATGATTTTTTAATTCTGATAATTTCAGCAGCTTGAATTTCGATATCAGTAGCTTGACCTTGAGCGCCACCTAAAGGTTGGTGGATTAAAACTCTTGAGTGAGGTAAAGCCATACGTTTTCCTTTTGTACCTGAAGATAACAAGAAAGCACCCATTGATGCTGCTTGACCTAAGCAGATAGTAGAAACGTCAGCTCTGATGTGTTGCATTGTATCATAGATTGCAAAACCAGCTGTTACAGAACCTCCTGGGCTGTTGATGTATAACATAATATCTTTTTCAGGGTTTTCGCTGTCTAATAACAATAATTGTGCAACAACTAAGTTAGCAACCATATCATCAATTTGAGTGCCTAAAAAGATGATTCTTTCTCTTAACAATCTTGAGAAGATATCGAATGAACGTTCGCCTCTGCTAGATTGTTCAATAACTACTGGTACAAAACTCATTTTAAGTATTTCCTTTCTATATATTATAAATTATATTTATTTTTTAGTCGAATATATTTTCTTGTCACCCTATATTTAATTTTAGGTATCTTTGTTTATGAGATTCTGAAACAAGTTCAGAATGACATTATGCTTGATATTAATTTTTATGTCACCCTGAATTTATTTCAGGGTCTCTTTGAAAGACACCGCAACAAGTGCGGTATGACAAAGCCTCAGCTATTCAGCCTTTTTAGCTTTTTTCTTGTCAGCTTTTGGAGCTACATAGTTCATTGTGTTGTTTTTAATCAAGAAATCTGTAACTTTTTCGCTGATAATTTGTTGTGAAACTGAGCTTAACATTGTTGGGTTCATTGCTAATTGTTTCATAACTTCTGTTTTGTCTAATCCGTAAGCTGATTGCATTTCAGCAACTTTACCTTGCATATCGTTTGCATCCATTGAAATATTTTCCAATTTAGCGATTTTGTCGATAACCAAAGTATTTTTAATTCTCTTTAATGCATCTGCTTTAATTGAATCAATGATTTCATCTTCGCCTTGTTGAGCAACTGCTTGTTCGTAAGTGAAACCTTGACTTGCTAAGCGTTGTTTGTAATCAGCTAATAGCATTTGTTCTTCTCTTTCAATCATAGAAGGTTGAACGTCAATTTCAACATCTGCTAGGATTTTGTCGAATACTGCTAATTCAGCTTTACGTCTATCGCGTTCTTCTTTGTCTTTTTGTAAGAAGTCTTTGATATCTTTTTCTAATGCTTCTACGTTGTCAAAACCGATTTTTTTAGCGAATTCGTCGTTCAATTCTGGACGAACTTTTTGTTTAATTTCATGGATTTTGATTTTGAAAGTTGCAGGAGCACCTTTTAATTTTTCTTCGTGATAATCTTCTGGGAAGTTTACGTTAATTTCGAATTCTTCGCCAACTGAGTGACCAACTAATTGTTCAGCAAATCCAGGGATAAAGCGAGAATGAGCTAAATCTAATGTGTAGTTTTTACCGTCACCGTGTTCAATTTTTTCACCGTTTGTGAAACCTTCGAAGTCGAATTTTACTAAATCATCTTTGTTTGCTGGTCTGTCAACTACTAATTCGTAAGTTACAGCTCTGTCTAACATGTTATCTAAAGATTTTTGGTATGCATCTTCTGGGATAACATATTCTTCAACGTCAACTGTTAAGCCTTTGTATTCTTTTAATTCAAATTCTGGTCTAACTTCAACTGTTGCAGTTAATTTTAAATCTTCGCCTACATTGAAATCGTAAGAATCAACAGTTGGTTGAGAGATTACGTCTAATTTGTTATCTTGGATAGCTTGTTGGAAAGCCTTTGGTAATAAGCCTTCTAATGCTTCGTATTTAATTCTATCAGCGCCTACGTGTTGTTCAATAACGTTTCTAGGAGCTTTACCACGTCTAAATCCTGGGATATTTACGTGTTGAGAAATTCTTTGAGAAGCTCTGTTGTATGCTTCTACTGCGTCTTTTGCAGGAATTTCGATGTTAAATTTTACTACATTGTGTTCTTGTTTTTCTAATTCGATTTTCATTTTTTCACCTTTTCTAATTACTTTTGTTTAAATTATACCAAGAAAAGAATTGATGTAAAGTTGTTTACAAATGAAAAAAGGTTGATTTTTTCGTTGAAAAAACAAAGAGACCCTGAAATATTCTTGGATTATTCGGGTTGG
>CALAFU010000205.1 GCA_937891325.1 uncultured Candidatus Melainabacteria bacterium
TACTTAACATATACAATTCTGAACTTGTTTCAGAATCTTTTTATTTAGTAGGTTTATAAAATTGATAAGCCTTCATTGAAGCTGATAAATATTCTTTAAAACTTCCGTTTTCTTGAACTTTTTTATCCATAACAAACTCGCCTAAAAGTTCTTTTGTTTCTTGACTGTATATTTTTGTTCTAGGTAATTCGGTTGTTTTGGAATATTTAGAAGATTGTTTTTCAGCCTTGTTTCTTTCTGTTGAAGCCATTGAAGCTGCCATATCTAAGATATCTTTTTTGTCGTTAAATGAATAACCTCTCCAATCATTTGAAAGCACATAATATTTGTTCTCATTTTGTGTAATTTCGTGACCTTCAAAATAAATTGAACCAAGAGAATTCATTGCCGTTTCTAATTTTTCAATAGTTTTATCAAGTTTTTGAGTGTTGCCGTCACTTGAGGTTATGTAAAATACAGTACCCATAACAAGTGTCATTGTAAGTGCAAAAATTATTGCTGGAATAACAACGACATTTAAAATAACAAAAATTATGCCTTGTTTTTCTTGAGATTTGTTGAATTGTTCTAAATTATCCCAATCTCTGTTTTTGCCTGCCCATTCGTTACCTTTAATACCGCAATAAATAGCAAACAAAAGCCCCCAAGGTGTGCACCATAAAAGTAACATCCATAATGTTTTGTAAGATTTATTTACTAGTCCCCAAATCCAAGTGCCAAAAAGTGCACCCCAATTAAATTCTTTTTTATAGTCGTAAGGCATTTCGCTAGTGATTTTACCTTTTTTTAGTAAAACCCAAAATGCAACGATTGTTCCAACAAGGTAAATCAATAAGGCTAAAATACTTGGAAATACGTAACCAAAAGCAAGAAGTACAAAAATTGCAGAAATTCCATAATTCATATATTTGTTTTCTTTGCCGTTTATGTCGTTTAAACGTCTTATAACGTTTGAAACAATTACGTAAGAAACGATTATACTACCGATTAAGCCCCAAATTCTTACGCCTATTGGTGCTTGCATAAAAAAACTTGTGAAATTAAATAGACTACTAAAATTATCAGCGCCTGTTAAATAATAGCCTGTTAGCGGAGTTGTAAATAGGATTGAAATCATATTTAGTAAAACTAAATTCAAAAAGTAATTATATCTTCCTATAAATCCGTCAAAGCTAACAAAGGCATTATTCTCTCTCATTTCTTCCGTCATACTTTCTCCTTTTTATTTAACCACTTCTTGAGTAATAAACTCAGGTGCTGGAATATCTGCCAAATCATCTTGTTTATATTTCATAAATAACACTGCAATTAATAACACGATCATTAAAACAACAAAGAAAGGATTTTCCTTGTCGTGTTCAGGTGGTAAATCTTTTGTATTGCGTATTTCGATGTATTTGAAATAAAATTCTTTAGCATTTTCAATATTGTTTACGATATATTTTTTTAGAGATTTTGTTCTAATTGAAATTACTCCATAAATGTTAGTATCAATAGCTCTAACTTTTATTATATCCTCATAAGGAAATTCAAAAATCTTGTTTCTTCTTTTTAATACTATTTTTTCATTTGTTAGATAAATTTCGTCATTTTTATATGATTGGTGAACTTTAAGTCCAATAATAATTGCAGTGATTAATAGTAAATAACTTGCAATGCGAATTAATAAATCCCACATTGTTACTATCTCAAACAAAAAAGTAAGTATGGATATTAAACCTAAAAGTACAGCGCATAGCAAAAGTAATATGTATTTTTTCTTACTCTTTATGCCTTTTAGTAAAATTTGTTCTTCCATTTGAAATTCTCCTTATTCTGTCATTCTGAACTTGTTTCAGAATCGCATTATCTCGCCGGAAAAACTTTGCAACCTTGAAATAAATTCTGTGTGACTCATTTATTAATTTTGATAAGCCAAACGTTCTGAACCGTCGGGTTTCTTGATTATACCACAATATTTAAATCCATTCTTCAAAATTGTTTTTTGCATTGGAATATTGTTTTTGTGAGTATCAATTTTGATGTTGTGATGTTTGTTTATGCACCATTGAATACATTTTGAAGCTAATCCTTTTTTGTGTTCTGCAACTGCAATACGGTGAATTACTCCATAAGGTTCGTCATTCAACCATTTGCCGTCATAGATTTTGTCATAAGTTGGCTCATTCCCAACAAAGAAACAAAATACAGCAACAATTTTATTTTCATCAATGCAGACATAAAGTTGCTCGTTTTTAACGTCTTCTTTCAATAACTCTTTTTGAGGATAATCATCCACCCATTGACCAGCATTTCCACAACTGTCCATAAAAGATTTTGCTAGGTTATAAATCTCTTTTATTTTATCGACTTCTTCAACTTTTGCTAATCTGATTTCCATAAGTTTATTTTAATATATGTGGTGGTGAGTGTCAATAAAGAGGCGCCGTGGCATTTTGCCACGGCGCCTCTTTTTCCGCTTGTGTTGCGGTATCATTCAGCAAATTATTTGCATTTTTTGCAAGTGCAATTTGATTTTTTGAAAAGTTTGAATTTCTTGTTGCAATCGCATTTTTTATCGCAAGAGCATTTTACTTTGTGACATTTGCAATCACATTTTGCACATTCACATTTTTTGTCGTTGTGGCAACCGCATTTGCAGTTTTTGTCACAAGATTGAGTGCAAGCACATTTGCAACCTTTTTTAGCACAATCGCAATTGAAATCTTTTTTGCATTGTTTCAAGCATTTGCAATTAGTTTGGAAACATTCACATCTTTTGCGCATTTTTTTACAACCACATTTGCAGCCGTCTTTACAAGATTTGTAGCAACCACAATCGCAAGTTTTTGCGCAGTTGCATTTAGTTGGTTGTGTTGAGTTAGCAGTTTCACCAGCAAATGAAGCGTTTGCACAGAAGAAACAACCAACTAAAAACATTGTAGCTAATACTTTTTTCATAAAACCTCCAATATTTAGTTATAACTATTACTATTCTTTTTTACCTGTGGGGTACGCCTTTATAATATAGATTTTTCGGTATTTTGTCAAGTTTAGTCTAAGTGTTTAAATATTTCGTTTGCAATCTTTTTGTGTTCTTGGGGTTCAAAGTGTAATCCGTCAATTGCAGATGTACTTGCAATTGTGTTCAAGTCTATAAAATCGCAGTTGTTTTCAAGTGCAATTTGTTCATAAATTTTTGCAAGATGTTTTGATTTTTCAACTGAACCATTATCAAAAAGGGTTGAAAATATAGGACTTTTCAGAACATTTTCTGTTAAATCTGCGGGTGAAACTAAAATAATTTTTACATTAGCCAAAGAACTTTTAACAATTTTTACAAGGTTTGAAATTCCATTTTTTATATCATCATGTGATGCATTGTATTGAAATTGTAAGTCGTTAATACCAATTGCAAGAATTACGTAGTCAAGATTACTATTTAAAAGCTCTGGCAAAATTTTGTAACCTGTGAACATTTTTCCAGCTGGATTATCTGAAAAAGCGGTTCTGTTATTGCAACCAGCTTCAATAATATGAAAATTATCTTTGCAAAGAGTTTGTAAAACACCTGTCCAGCGAGTGTTTTTATCATATCTTGTTCCCTTTTCTGGATTAAATCCAAAGGTGTTGCTATCACCAAAACAAAGAATAGTTTTCATTATTTGTTGCGTTTCCAAACTAAGATGAAATCAAATAAATAATATTTAGCGTCTGATTGAGTTTCTTTTACGGTAAATACTGTTGCGCCAAATAGTTCAAGTTTAAAGGTTACGGCTTTCAATAGTTTGTTAGGAATTTTTAGACCAATTGAAGTTGCGTAGTTTAGAACTTTGATTCTAGTTGTAATTTTGTCGTGCGTTTTTTTCAAAGTAGGTTTACTTTTTACAATTGAAGTTGGATTTACAAAGTAGTAGTAATAAATGTTTGGAACAGATACCACATTTTTACATTTGCTCATCATTTTTATTGTAAATTCGCCGTCTTCGTAATAGATACCTTCTTCAAATCTAAGGTCATCAAAAAGGTAGCGCTTATAAATTTTATTCCATACTCCAGGATTTTTAATACCTTGTGAGATGCGAAGTTTATCTTCAAGAGTTTCAGCTACTTCTACTTCTTTAATTTTTAATCTGATTTTATGTTTCTTTTCGCCTTTTCTAACGATATCACCTAAAGCAACATCGCAAGTTTTTTCAATGGCAGTGTTGTAAAGGTTTTCAAAAAAGTTTGTATCAACCCAATCATCACTATCAATAAAGCCGATATATTCTGAAGTGGCATTATCTAAACCGGTGTTTCTAGCTGCTGACAAGCCACCATTTTTTCTTGTAATGATTTTAATTCTGTCGTCATTTTTTGCGTACTCTTCGCAAATAGCCAATGAGCCATCTGTTGAACCGTCATTCACAAGAAGAATTTCAATATCTTTTAATGTTTGGTTTATAACGCTATCAAGACATCTTCTTAAATAGCTCTCTACGTTATAAACGGGAATAATAATACTAACTTTTGCCATGATAAGCCTTTACCTCTGGATATTTTGTAACTCTACATACAGGAATAAAACCAAACAAGTAATAACAACTTGTGTAGTTCAATTCTTTTATCTTCATTAATAATATATTGCCTAAATAAATTCTGCGTTTTGTCACAGAACGTTGTTTTTCTGTTAATTTAATACCGTTGTCGTCAAAGAATTTTATTAAACTTTTTTGTGCATTATAAAAATCAAGTTCTTTTTTTTCAGTTTGTCTTGTTTTTACGATAGAATTGGCATTCGCACGATAGTAGTATAAACCGTTTGGAACGAATACCATTTTGTGAGCTTGTTTTAAAACTTCTGGCAACCAAAGAACATCTTCATAATAAGAGTTTTCTTTGAAAGCATTGTTTTTTACAAGTTCGGTTTTATACAATTTATTCCATACATAACAACATTTAGGAACATTTGAATTTCTAATTTTGTCTAAAAGAGTTTCACAAACAAGTTCTTTTTCGTAATTAAATCTATATTTTTGAGAGTGTTTATGTTTTCTAACGGCTGAAGTTGCAGCAATATCACAGTCGTTTGCTGTAATTGAGTTGTATAAAACTTCATAGAAATTGTCACTAACCCAATCATCACTATCTACAAATCCAATGTATGGAGAGCTTACAAATTGTAATGCATAATTTCTAGCTGATGATAAACCACCATTTTCTTTTGTGTAAACTTTAATTCTGTTGTCTTTTCTTGCATATTCTTCGCAAATTGATAAGGAATTGTCTGTCGAACCGTCATTAATAATAATAATATCGATATCCTTTAGTGTTTGATTAATTAAACTTTCCAAACATTGACCAACATATTTTTCTACATTAAATACAGGTACAATAACTGATACTTTTGGCATAAACCTTTTTTTCTAACCCCGTTTATTCTTATTATGTTCCAATGAGAAAAGTATAACACAAACACATTTACTTTTTACGTTGGGCAAATATTTTATGTTATAATCTGTACAAAAAAGGATAAATTATGTCAGATAAAAATAATAAAAATGTAATAGTTAATTTTTCAGGAAGAATGGCTAATCAAATGTTCCAATGGGCTTTTGGCAGAGCTTATGAAAAAAAACAAGGTATAAAACCTCAATTTGATAATAGCCAAGAAACAATTAAAATTGATTGCTTTAACTTAATGAAGGATATTGAATTAGTTAAAAAGCCGTTGTTAAAAAAGATTTTACGCAAAATTATTTTTATCAGAAGTCTTAGAAATAAACTTTCTAAAGTTGATTTTAAACTTCCCGAAAGAGAAGAAAAATGTTTCTGTCAATATGAATCAGAACTATTGGAACAACTTCCACCTATATATTTTAAAGGATATTTTCAAACTGAAAAATATTTTACTGATATTAGAGAACAACTATTGAAGGATTTTGAACTAAGTTTGCCTTTAAATAATGCAAATAAAGAAGTCTTAGAAAAAATTAAAACGACTGAAGCTGTTGCTGTACACTTCCGCAGAGGTGATTATACAAAAAAACGTGTAGCTGACAAATACGGTAGTTGCTCTGTTGAGTATTATAAAAATGCGGTAAAACTTATTGCAGAAAAAACAGGTAAAAACTTAACTGTGTTTGTGTTTTCAGATGATATCAATTGGGTAAAACAAAACGCAAAATTTGATTGTGAAACCGTTTATGTAGATATAAATTCAGGAAAACAAGGTTATTTCGATTTGGAATTAATGCAAAATTGCAAGCACAATGTAATTGCAAATAGTTCCTTCTCTTGGTGGGGCGCTTGGCTTAACCAAAATCCTGAAAAAGTTGTCGTTGCACCAAAAACTTGGATGAAGGTCTTAGATAACGATTACGATATTATTCCAGAGTCTTGGATTAGAATTGAAAACTAATGGAAAAATATTATAAAACTGAATGTAATTCGCCAATAGGAAAACTTACCCTATGCGCAACAAAAGATGCGCTAATTGGTGTATGGATAGAGGGGCAAAAATATTTTTGTGACACCGTTTCGGAAACAATAGAAAATGATGATTTAAAAATATTTGACGAAACTAAAAAATGGTTGCACGAATATTTTAAAGGTAATAAGCCCAAAATTAATGATTTGAAGTTAGCACCAATTGGAAACGAATTTAGGCAAAGAGTTTGGAAAATTCTTTGTGAAATTCCTTATGGTGAAACTATTACATACGGAGAAATTGCAGGAATTATCGCAAAAGAAAAAGGTATAAAAAGAATGTCTGCACAAGCAGTTGGAGGAGCAGTGGGTTGGAATCCAATTTGTATTATAATTCCTTGCCATAGAGTAGTTGGAACAAATGGAAGTTTAACTGGTTATGGTGGAGGAATAAAGAATAAAGTGGAATTATTAAAATTAGAAGGGATTGATATGAATAAATATTTTATTCCTAAGAGTGGTACTGCATTATGATAAAATACATAGAAAATGGAGCT
>CALAFU010000206.1 GCA_937891325.1 uncultured Candidatus Melainabacteria bacterium
TCTTGCAAAGAATAAGCCTTAATTTTGTTTACCAAGCCAATTCCACGACCTTCGTGGTCATGCATATAAACAAGAGCTCCTTTTCTGTATTCATCAATCATTCTCAACGCATTGTGTAATTGCGAGTTACAGTCACATTTCAAGCTGTGGAACACGTCACCTGTAAGACATTCAGAGTGAACTCTAATCAATGGAATTTTGTCACTACCGTCATCTTTTACTAACGCAACATGCTCATGCCCGTTGACATGATTAACGTATCCATAAATTTTAAAATCACCGAATTTTGTTGGCAAAAATGCTTCAGCTTCTCGTGTTACAAGTTTTTCTGATTGAAGACGATATGCAACAAGTTCTGAAACAGAAATAAATTTATAACCAAATTTGTCTGCAAATCTTCTTAAATCGTCACGTCTTGCCATTGTACCGTCTTCGTTCATGATTTCGCACATAACGCCAGCTGGTCTATGTTTTGCAAGCATAGCCATATCAACGCATGCTTCTGTATGACCAATTCTTGTAAGAACTCCGCCTTTTTTAGCTACACAAGGAAAAACATGTCCTGGGCGACGTAAGTCTTGAGGTTTCGCATCCGGTGCGATTGCAACTTCTACTGTTTTGGCTCTGTCAAAGGCTGAAATACCTGTTGTTACACCAAAACTTTCTGATGCATCAACGCTTAGAGTAAACGCTGTACGCATTTTTTCTGTATTATTTGTAACCATTTGAGGCAACGCCAAGTTTTTAGCTATTTCATCTGAAATAGCAAGACAAATTAAACCACGACATTCTTTTGCCATGAAATTTATAATTTCTGGCGTTACGCATTGTGCTGAGCACAACAAATCGCCTTCATTTTCACGATCCTCATCATCTGCAACGATAATTGGAATACCTCGTTGAAAGTCTTTTATAGCATCTTCAATTTTATCAAATTTAAATTCGCTCATTACATAAACCCATTTTCTTTCAAAAAACTTTCTGAAATTGTTGAGGTTGTTTTCTCATTCAACAAGAACTTTTCAATATATTTTGCAAAAACATCTGTTTCAACGTTTACCATATCGCTAACTTTTAATTCTGACAAATTTGTATTTTCAAAAGTGTGCGGAATTACAGCAACTTCAACAATATTTCCTTGAATTTCAGCAACTGTAAGGCTTATACCGTTAATTGTAATAGAACCTTTTTTGATAATATAACGGCTTGCATCATTAGTCACTTCAAATTTCATGTTGTAAAAATCGGCATTTTTTTTAGAAGAAACAAGTTTTGCAACACTATCCACATGACCTGAAACCAAGTGTCCGCCAATTCTTTCGTTTAGTGTAAGTGCTCTTTCAAGGTTCACTTTTTCGCCATGCTTTAAAGATAAAAAGTTTGTAACCTTTAATGTTTCATTTGAAACATCAGCTGTAAAAGCATTTTCACTCATCTCAACTACTGTTTGGCAAACTCCGTTTATCGCGATTGAATCACCTATTTTTGTATCACTTAGAACCTTGTTGCAAGAAACCGTGATTTCAGCGCCATTTGAAGTTTGTGTAAAATCTTTTACTATGCCTATTTCTTCAATAATGCCTGTAAACATAACTCTATTGTACCATAATTATTTACCAATGCAAAAATTATCAAAAATATTGTTTAAAATATCGTCTGTGATTACTTCTCCGGTGATTTCGTCTAGACATAAAAGCGCTTGTTTTACGTCAATTGAAATCAAGTCTTGAAGCTCATTAACTTTTGCCGCCATATATGCTTGCATTAGGCTTTCTTTAGCCTTTTCAAGACAATCCTGCTGACGTTTGTTTGTAATAAATTCTGTATCTTCTGGAGAAAATTCCAAAATAATTTCTTTGATTTTTTGTTTTAATTCTTCAATGCCCAATTCCGCTTTTGCAGAAATACAAATCACATCTTTTGGTCGTTCTTGAGATAAATCGCACTTGTTAGCTATGATAAGGTGTTTTTTATCCTTGATAAAATCTAAAATAATTTTGTCTGCATTGTTTAAACCGCTTGTTAAATCATACATAAATATAACTAAATCTGCTTCTTTTGCAGCTTGTTTAGAATATTCAATCCCAATTTCTTCAACTTTATCAACACTTTCGTCTTCTCTAATACCCGCAGTATCAATCAAGGTAACAGGAATACCCAAATCAAGAGTTTCTGTCAAAACGTCACGAGTTGTACCTGCAATGTCTGTAACAATCGCTCTATCAAGACTTAAAAGAGTGTTGAAAAGTGAAGATTTACCAACATTTGGTTTACCAACTATCGCAATTTTAATCCCTTGTCGCATAATATTGCTTGATTGTGCATTTGATAAAATTTTGTCTATTTTTTCAATTTCGCTTTCAAAATCACTAATCAAACTTTCATAAGTCGGTTCTGCCACATCTTCCGGAAAATCAATTCCGGCAACAATTCTAGAAAGAGTTTCAAAAATATCACCCTTAATTTCAGAAACTTTTTGCGCTAAAACTCCCGACAAATTTTTTGCTGATTGAATTGCAAAATTTTGAGTTTTTGAGTGAATTAAGTCTGCAACAGCTTCTGCTTGAGACAAGTCTAATTTTTTATTCAAGAATGCACGCTTTGTAAATTCGCCTCTTTCAGCCATTCTTGCACCATTTTTTAGAACAATTTCTAAAATATTTTTAACAACGTTAATACCACCATGGCATTGAATTTCAATAACATCTTCACCTGTGTAACTGTTCGGATTTTTGAATGGTAAAACAACAACCTCGTCAACTTTCTTGTCACCATCAACAATCCAACCATGACAAATCATTCGAGGTGTAATTTTTCCCGTAAAAATACGTTCTGTAATTTCAAAACTTTTTTCACCAGAAATTCTTATAACACCAACGCCACCTGTTCCTAAAGGTGTTGAAATAGCTGTAATTGTGTCAAATTCTTGAATAATGTTCATATCTCGATTATAGCGATAACATAATTTACATGCAAATTTTAATCCTATTGACCAAAATAATAGCCCAAAAGTCGCATTAAAAAACCTTCAAAATTGGTTATTATACATCAAAAGGTGTTTTCTTATGTTTTATAATTATTACCAATACGACGATTACAATTTTGATAGTTGCACGGCAAAAGGCGTGTGCGCAACTGATCCGACAATTTCTTCCTTGCAAGAAGTTATTATAATGTACTTAAAACAACTTGCGTTTTATACCCTAAAACTTAAAAAACGCGGGGTTACAAACAAGGTTATTAAAGATAACATTATAAACACGCTTTCAGGGCTTGTTTCAAATACAGATTATTCTCAAGAACAGTTCAAAAGTATTATTATGACTATCTACGAAAACCTTAGACAGTCTAAAATTCTTTATGAGCGCATTTGTAAGGACAATAATGTTACTGCTAAAAAACTTGAAAGTCAGTTAAAAGTTGATAAACAGCTTGATTTAACAGAAGCTATAAAACAGGGCGAAAAAGAATTTATTAGAAAAAATAAACTTCTAACTCCAAAACAACGACACCTTTACGAAATTATGTTCGTGTTGATTAAAAATGTTTGTATAAATTTAATTCAACTAAACAGCTATGAGCAAAACTGCGAAGATGCCTATTATTCAATGCTTCAGTTATTGAATATGATTAATTACAGAAAAGTTTCGCCTGAAAAATTAAAAAAAGTAATTGAAAGTTTCACAAAGATTAATTACAAACTAATCAGAATGATTCACGATGTTGAAATTAAGACTTATGGAACTCCTGAAACAGTTGAAGTGTCCTTTTCAACACGTCCGCACAAGGCTGTTTTAGTTTCCGGTTCTAACTTAAAAGAACTTGAAGCAGTCTTAAAAGCAACCAATAATACCGATATAGACGTTTACACTCATGGTTCTATGATTGTCGGGCATACTTTTCCAAAATTAAAAATTTATCCGCAATTAAAAGGTCAATTCGGACTTGGTGTTGAAAACTGTCTTCTTGATTTTGCAACCTTCCCTGGGGCAATTTTGATGACTAAAAATTCGCTTCAAAATGTTGAATATCTTTATCGCGGAAGACTTTTTACAACAGATTTAAATGCACCAAAAGGTGTGACAAAAATTGAAAATGGAGATTTCAAACCGTTTTTGAAATCGGCACTTGATGCTAAAGGTTTTGCAAAAGGACAGGCTAGAGAACCGCTTGTATTAGGGTTTCAAGATGAAGTGATTGAAAAACGAGTGGATAGTATTATCGCAAAAATTCGTGCTAGAAACATCAAACACCTAATCATTATCGGAATATTGAACCATACTTCACTTCAAAAACGATATTTTGAAAGATTATTGAAAACTTTACCTCAAAACACTTATGCAATAACACTTTCAACATATATTCCAAAAGCAAATACTTTCCAAATAAATTCTAGCTATGATTTTTCGATAATGTATAAAATTATGGAAGAATTTAATAAAAAAATGCCAGACAAAGCATTTGACACGTCCGTATTTTTGACAAAATGCGACAAATACGCAATTGCAAATATGCTTAATTTGAAAACTTTAGGTGCAAAAAACATTTTCTTGAGCCACTGTTCACCAATGGTAATAAATCAGATGATTTTAGATGCATTTAAAGACATTTTTGATATAAAAGTAATTTCCACCCCTCGAGATGATATGGCGATTATAGAAGGATAGTGTTATACAGTATAACCTGTAAGGCTTTAAGACTATAAGACGATAAGCCATTTATAATCAAAATGACATTTTAATCATAATTCGACTTAACGACTTAACCCTTATTGACTTATTGACTACTTTCTTAAATTTCTTGCCTAAAATTCAGTTTTGTTCTAAAATAATCGGTATGATGAAACTACATAATACTTACACAGACAAAACAGAAGAATTTAAACCGATTGACGGTAACAAGGTTAAAATGTACGTATGCGGTCCAACCGTTTATGATTACGCACACTTAGGACACGCTCGTTGTTATATCACATGGGACGTGCTTTATAGATATTTGAAATTCAAAGGATACGACGTAACTTATTGCCGTAACGTAACCGATGTTGATGATAAAATCCTTAAAAAAGCTGAAAAAGAAGGTAAAACACCTGAAGAAGTTTCAACTTATTGGTACAAATCCTTCACAAAAAGTATGGAAGGCTTAAACAACCTAAAACCGGACATTGAACCTTTTGCAACAAAAACATTAGGCGAAATGATTTCTATCATTAAGGATTTAATTAAAAACGATTACGCTTACGAAGCAAGCGGAGACGTTTACTTTAGAGTTAAAAAGTTCAAAAACTATGGTATGCTTTCAAAACAACCTATTGACCAACTTGAAAGCGGTGCTAGAGTAGAAGTTGGAGACTTAAAAGAAGATCCTCTAGATTTTGCTCTATGGAAAAAAGATGAAAAATTTGGCTACAACTCACCTTGGGGAGTTGGTCGCCCTGGTTGGCACATCGAATGTTCAGCAATGAGCAGAAAATATTTGGGCAAAACTATCGATATTCACGCTGGTGGAGCTGATTTAATCTTCCCTCACCACGAAAACGAAATCGCTCAATCTGAATGTGCTAACGGTTGCAAATTCGTAAATTATTGGTTACACAACGGCTTTGTAACTATTAACAAAGAAAAAATGTCTAAATCTTTAGGTAATTTCTTAACCATCGACAAGGTTTTAGAAAATTACGATGCAAATACAATCAGATTATTCATTTTGACAAATCATTACAGAATGCCTGTTGAATTCTCTGATGAAGTTCTAAAATCTGCTCAAGCTGGTGCAAAACGTTTAACTAACGCAAAAGCAACACCAATTGACGAAAGTTTAGATATCACTCAAACAGAAGAATACAAGCAATTTACAGATGCTATGGACGACGATTTGAACACATCAAAAGCCTTAGCAGTACTTTTCGACCTTGTAAACAAAGCAAACAAAGACGAAAAGAACGCCTATACACTTCTTGTTAAATTAGGTTCAGTTCTTGGTTTCAACTTTGCAAAAACTGAATTAACAGAAGAAGAATTAGCTGAAAAAGTTAAGTCTGTAAGCGAAGATTTAGGAATGAGCCTAAATTCTATGGACGAACTTTTAGAGCTAAGAAAAAAATCTCGTGAAGAAAAAAATTGGGACATGGCGGATAAAATCCGTATGGCACTTGATAAAGTCGGAATCGTTTTAAAAGATTCTAAGGACGGAACTACTTGGGAATTAAAAAAATAAAAAATATAATTTTAGGACTTGTAATTTTTGCACTCGCATTTGCAAGTCCTAAAATGTATGCAACAAATATCTTTCAGCCTGTAAGAGTTGGTATTGGTAATCAAAATTGGTCAACCTTTAATTATCAAAAAATAACCCTTTTTGGCACATCTGACGTGCAAATTTATGAAAAAAACACATCAAAATTGATTACATCAGTGCCAGCAGACACAAATATTGTAATCTCTTTGAAAGATGAAGCCTTCACAATTGAGGTTGGCGAAGAAACCTTCACAACTCCAGAAACACTTACTCTAGAATGTCCTAACGGATTTTTAGGAGTTGACGGATTAAAAAGAAAAGGTCGTCAAGCCCTTTATAGAACCTCTTTTGAAATCGTTAAAAAACCTAACACAACAAATTTATTCTATTTAGTTAATGTTTTAGACCTTCAAGACTATTTAAAAGGTGTCGTTCCAAACGAAATGCCTGTAAGTTTTGGTATAGAAGCCCTAAAAGCTCAAGCAGTTGCGGCAAGAAACTATGTACTAAGCCCAAGAACCCGACTTGTAAAAGAATACGATGTAGTTGATTCGGTTGCAAGCCAAGTATATTTTGGTGCAAACACAGAGGATAACCTTTCAAATAGAGCCGTTGAAGAAACAGAAGGCATTATTGCTCTTTATAATTGGAATTTGATTTTGGCTCAATACAGCTCTACTGCGGGCGGTTACACAGAAAGTTTTTCAAACGCATTTTCTGATCCTGCAAACAAAAAATTCCCGTCAAATTCAAAACCTTACTTGGTTGCAAAAGCTGATATGCTAACTCAACCGCCACTTGTAACAGAAGAACAAGTTCGTGATTTTTATATGAACAAACCTGATTCTTACGATGTTCGTTCACCATACTATCGTTGGCAAAAGGAATGGACAAAAGAAGAATTACAGACCGTTTTGTCTAAAACACTTGTCTCTCAATCGAAAACAGGTTTTGTATTTCCAAAATTAATGAAAGCAGAAGATTTCGGCGAATTAGTTTCAATAAAACCAATTAGCAGAGGTGAATCAGGCAAATTAATTGATGTTGAAATTAAGACTACAAAAGGAACTTTCGATGTTCAAAAAGAACTTGTTATCAGACGAGTTTTCCAAAAGAATAACATCTCACTTCCTAGTGCAAATGTTGTTTTCGACTTTTTAAATGATGAAGAAACAGGCGAAACAAAAGTTATTGCCTACGGCGGTGGTTTTGGTCATGGTGTTGGAATGAGCCAATATGGTGCAGGTTTTATGGGCAAAGAATTAAAAATGCCTTACGATAAAATCTTGAAGCACTATTACACAGGAATTTCCTTAACTACAATACCTGTAATTGTTTCATCATACCAAACTCAACAAAAAGTAACTCAAAAAGTATATTTAGAACATAAAACAGCAAATTTGATTATTGATAACAAGTTTAATTTGTCAAAAATTAATTTAATCGTAAACGGTAGAGAAACTTCTATTCCGCTAACTCAAGGAATTTCAAATTTCAGAGCGCCGATTAAAATTGATATTTCATATTTAGTAAAAAAAGGTGAAAATGTAATTACTTTTTGCTATCCTTTAGATGAAGGCTCAATGAAGGCAGCAAGATTGTATATAGAAACGGTAAACCCAAATGCAGACAAGTTCGGCTTCTAACGAAGGAAAAACAACAACTATCTTAAAAGCGGCATGGCTTATCGCCGTAGTTACAGTAATAAGTAAACTCGTAGGCTTTTTACGAGACGTAATTATCGCAAACTATTACGGTGCATCAGTTGTATCTGACGCATATTTTTACGCATACCAAATTCCAGCCCTTGCGGTAATCCTTTTAGGCGGAATTGGTGGACCTTTCCATAGTGCAACAGTTGCTGTATTTACAAAAATTGTACCAAATTTAAAAGAAAAACCACCTGAAGTTGCAGAAAAATTATTCAATACATTTTTAACTGCAAGTTTCATATTTTTCACAATTTTAACGATAATTTTCTTTGTATTTTCACATCAAATAATGTCGTTGATTATCTCTGACGGCAACGCACAACTTGTAGATTTAGCAAGTACACATTTGAGAATTATGTGTCCGTCATTAATTATCGGCGGTTTAATCGGTATTTATTACGGCATTTTGATTAGTTACAAAGAATTTATTTTACCAAGTCTTTCGCCAATCGTTGTAAGCGTTGTAATTATCGGTGCATTAATGATTACCGGCGGAGATAAAACAGGTGTAGTTCTTGCAAGCGCAACAATAGTCGGTGCTTTATGCCAATTGTTATTGCAAATGCCAAGAGTAAGACAATTAGGTTACAAAATCAGACCAAACTTTGATTTTGTAAATAATGCCAATTTCAACAGTATTTTAGAGCTTTTATTCCCTGCGATTTTAAGCTCTACAATCGGACAAGTTCATATTTATATTGATATGTTCTTCGCCTCTTGCTTAAAAGAAGGTGCTTGGACAGCGATTGGATTTGCAAACAGAGTTTTCCAATTCCCTGTTGGAATTTTGGTTACAGCATTTTTAGTTCCATTATTCCCACTTTTCTCAAAATTAGCTGGCGAAAAGGATTTTGACGGAATTAGAACTTATTTCAACAAGGGCGTTGGCGTACTTCTTTTCGCTGCATTTCCTATCATTATCGGAATTTTATTATTAGGCATGGACGGTATAAGAATTGTGTTTGAACGTGGTGCATTCAATGATAATGCAACATTTATGGTAACTCAAGCACTTTGGTTCTTGTCTTTCTCAATATTACCTTACGTTTTCAGAGATTCAATCACAAGAGTTTATTACTCATTTAACGATTCTGCAACACCTTTTGCAATCGCTTTTTCATCAATCGTATTAAAAGTATTTTTAAACTATTTGTTAGTGAAAAAATTAGCTCTAGGCATTGGCGGTATCACACTTTCAACCTCTCTTGTAACCCTATTTAACGCAGTAATGTTGGGCATTTTAATCAGCAGAAAAATCAAACTTAACTACAAAGATTTGTTTGTAAACTTCCTTAAAATGACATTAGCAGCCGTAATTACATTCGTAATTTGCTATATCGTTTCAAGTTTTATGGAAATAAGTTTATTAGATTTTTCAAAACAATTACCAAAATACACTTACGAATTCACAAAAATTGCCGTAATTGGAACGCTATGTTTAGTTCTATACGTAGGTTTGAACCTATTGTTCAAAATGGAATATGCAAGTGAATTAACAAAAAGAGTAGTAGAAAGATTTAAGAAATAATGGACACTCAAAAAATTAAAAATATACTTGAAAACGACGGTGTTATCGCATTTGTGACCGATACAGTTTGGGGTTTAGGTTGCTTGCCAACTTCTAAAAAAGCTGTCGAAAGAATTTACGAAATCAAACATCGTGACAGCAAAAAGCCATTAATTTTGATGTCTAACGACATTGAACCGCTACGTAAATACGTAAAACCCTTAACAGAAAAGGCTGAAGCCCTTGTAAAAAAATATTTTGCAGGTGCATTAACTCTTGTTGTTGAAAAATCAGAACTTACACCCGACTATATTACAAGTGGTCTAAACACTGTTGGCATTAGAGTTCCAGATAACAAAGTTTTTGCAGAAATTTGTTCTTGTATCGAAGGTAACGTTCTTGCAACAACAAGCGCAAACCTTTCAAACGAACCACCTGCGCTAACTTATAATGAAGCAGTTAAATACATTGGTGATAAAGTAGATTTGGTTGTTGAAGATTACGGCGAAAAAGCTCAAGGGCGCGCTTCAACAGTTGCCGGAATTTTCCCTGACAGCATAAAAATCTTCCGTCAAGGAGATGTGGTTCTAGATGTTTAAATATAAAACATCATTCTGAACATCTCTTTGCTAGACTATAAGACAATAAGTTCATTTATAATTAAAATGACATTTTTACTATAGTTCGACTTATATTCCTATGTCACCCTTATATATGTCAAGTAATTCGATGACAAAATTACCCATTTTTAAC
>CALAFU010000207.1 GCA_937891325.1 uncultured Candidatus Melainabacteria bacterium
ATATAATCAAAAAAGTAATGTCTACTAATTAATATTTCGTGTTAGAATATCCATACAGGAAAGGGATATTATGAAACGTTTATTTATAATTTTTGCAGTAATAATTTTAGCGATTGGAACACCTTGCTTTGCGAGCAATGCTTTGCAACAAGAAGACGAAGAACTTATCAGAATTATGATAAATAGTCCGACAGGAAGGCTTACAAAGCACCAATTAGCAATAAAACAGGATTACGATTTATACCAAAAAGGTGATAAAGAAAATACTCTTTATGGAAGACTTGAAGCGTTAGAAAACAAGTACAATCCACCTTATGATATGATTGATAAAATTAATTACAAATACATTCTAAAAACAAAAGAGTTATACATGTATTTAATTGATACTCCTTTTACAAAGAACTATACAGAAGCGTTCTATAAAGGATTTGAAAAGAAGTTGTTCAAAATTCCAGATAGAGAATATCAACATCTAGATAAAGAGTTAAAACTTTTAATAGTTGCAACAAGCGTTTACAGATAGTTTATGCGCTTTCAACTTGCTCTTTGTTTTGGTTCATTGGATTCCAAACATCTTCCGAATGATTTTTAATTAGATTTTTATAGAAGTTTTCTTTGTAATCTAATAATTCAAGTTGTTTTTTCAACTCGTCCATTTGCTCAAGCGCTTTTGCTTTTGTGTCTAAAATAATTTGATAACGTTCTTTGATTGTAGAATCGCCAATTATGCATAAATCAATGTATCTTTTAACGTCTTTTGTTTGAGTACCAACAGAGCGTAGGCATTTTACAATACGAACCCAATTTAAATCATTTTCTGAAAACATACGGACATTGTTGTCGTTGCGAGTTAGGAATGGGAAAAATCCACTTTTTGCCCAAAATCTTAGGGTATGTTCTGAAATATCCATTTTTTCTGCAACTTCTTTTATTGTGTACATAGCCATTCTCCAATCTTTTTAACCACATTATAGTATAAATAAATATTTTTTAACATTTAATTTTTAGACACTTGACTGAGAGTAACTATCAGGTTGTAAAATACAAAATATAAAAGGAGGTAAAATGAAAAATAAATTATTACTTACGTTATTAGCAATTATTTTTATAGGAGTAACAAATATGGCAAACGCACAAGAACAAACTTATTCAGAGGTATTTAACAAGGTTAATTCACCTGCAGATGTTAAAAAACTATCTGTAGAAGAAATGAATGTTTTATCAAGTGATATTAGAAAGGCAATTTTAAACAAGGTTGATACTATTGGTGGTCACTTAGGTCCAGATTTAGGTATTGTAGAAGCTACTATTGCAATGCATTATGTATTTAATTCCCCAAAAGATAAATTCATTTTTGACGTATCTCACCAAATTTATCCACATAAAATTTTAACAGGCAGAAAAGATGCATTTGTAAACCCTCTTGCTCACCCTGAAATTTCAGGATATTCAAATCCTCACGAAAGCGAGCATGACAACTTTATTTTAGGTCATACATCAACATCTTTGAGTTTAGCTACAGGCATGGCAAAAGCTAGAGATTTGAAGGGTGAAAAATATAACGTAGTTGCCCTAATCGGTGACGGTTCTCTTTCTGGTGGCGAAGCATTAGAAGGTTTGAGCAACGCTGCTGTTCTAAATTCTAATATGATTATTGTTGTAAACGATAACGTTATGTCTATTGCTCCTGTTGAAGGTGGTATTTACAACAGCTTGAAAGTTTTGAGAGATACAAATGGACAAGCAAAAGATAATATTTTCAAATCAATGGGCTATGATTATTACTATTTAGAAGAAGGTAATGATGTAGAAAAACTTATTGCATTATTTGAAAAAGTAAAAGATACAAACAAACCAACAGTTGTTCATATTCATACTTTGAAAGGTAAAGGTTATGAACCAGCTGAAACAGACAAAGAAACTTATCACTGGCAAATGCCTAAATTTATTGAAAATTATGGTAAAAAGCAACCTGCCGTTGAAACATATACATCAATTGCTAATGATTACTTAGTGGAAAAAGCGAAAAAAGATAAAGCGCTTATGGTTGTTTCACCAGCAACTCCAGGTGCAACAGGTTTGACTCCAGACGTTAGAGCAAAATTAGGTAAACATTATACAGATGTGCAAATTGCTGAACAACACGCCGTTGGTTATATTTCAGGCTTGGCTTATAACGGGGCAAAACCTGTTCTTGAAGTTTTGAGTTCATTTATTCAAAGAAGTTATGACCAAATGTCTCAAGATATGGCGATTAACAATGCTCCTGCAACAATCCTTGTTTTCTGGGGCGGAATTTCACCAGCAGATGTGACTCACTTACAAGTATTTGACATTCCTTTAATTAGTAATATTCCAAATATTGTTTACTTAGCACCTACTAACAAAGAAGAATATTTAGCAATGTTGGATTGGTCTGTTGATCAAAACAAGTATCCTGTTGTAATCCGAGTTCCTATGACAAACCTTGTTTCAACAGGTGTTAAAGACAAAACTGATTACTCAGATTTGAACAAATTCAAGTTTGCTAATAAAGGTGAAAAAGTTGCAATTATTGGTGTTGGAAACTTCTACCAATTAGGTGAACAAGTTCAAGCAAAATTGAAAGAACAAGGCATTAATGCAACATTAATTAACCCTGTATATTTGACAGGACTTGATGAAAAGGCATTAGATGAATTGAAAGCAAATCACGATTTGGTAATTACACTTGAAGATGGAGTTCTTGACGGTGGATACGGTGAAAAAGTCGCTCGTTACTACGGTAATTCAGGCATGAAAGTTCTAAACTTTGGTGCTAAAAAAGAATTTACAGATAGAACTCCAATGGACGAATTAAACAAACGTTATCACTTAACTCCCGAATTAATCATTAAAGATGTTGAAGAAGCATTAAAATAGGAGAAATTTAATGAGAAAAATATTTGCGGTTATTCCGTTAATAATTATTTGTTTAGTATTTTTGACAGCTTGCTCAAATAGCAATCCTGTACAAAATAAAGGAGGTCTTATGGATAAAAAAATCTTAGTTGCATATTTCTCTTGGAGCGGTAATACAGAATATATCGCAAAACAAATTCAAGCAAAAACAGGTGCAGATTTGTTTAAAATAGATGTTGAAACACCATATCCAAAAGATTATTCAACAGTTACTCAAATTGCGAAAAAGCAAATTCAAGGCGGTGAAAAAGTTGCAATAAAGGGTTCTGTTGATACCTCTGCTTATGACTTGATTATTCTCGGCACACCTGCTTGGTGGTATACAATGGCACCTGCAGTTAAAACCTTCTTAGAAGATAACAACTTCGAAGGAAAAGAAATTGCGACATTCGTTACTCACGGTGGTGGTGGAGGCTACAAAATTGCACAAGAAATGAATCAATACGCTAAAGGTTCAAAACTTGTTGCTAAACCGCTTGTAATTTATAGTCGAGGTGAGTCAAACACTGACAAAGAAATTGATAATTGGGTAAAATCTTTAAAATAATAACTAGCTAAATAAAAGGCGGGCACGATTTGAAAAATCGCGCCCGCCTTTTTAATAAATTTTTATTTTAGTTGCCACCAGCAGCAATACCTAGAATAATAGCTAAACAAGTACCCAATAAAGAAAGAGTACTAAATCCAATAACTAAGCCAACTCCCCAGCAAGCCCAAGTTTTTTGAACTTTGTGGAAGTGTTCAACGCTTTGCCATTTTTTGTTTTGCCAAGCCCAGCTATTACCCTTGATACCAAAGATAATGTTTGCGACTAAAGCTGCAATACTACCAACTACAGGGATAAAAACAAGGACTATAGTTAATAAAGTTATATAAGTTTTGTTGAATAATCCCCAAATCCAAGAAAAAGTAAATGCGCCCCAATTGAAGCGTTTTGCTACGATGTCAGGAACCTCTGTGTTTGGTCCTTGACCTGAGTTGTTTACAAATTCTTGAGTTTGTTCATTTTGTTGTTCTGTACTTAAATCATTAATTGTCATAAATTTCCTTTCTTTTGTTATTCTATTTGAGACCCTGAAATAAATTCAGGGTGACATTATATTTAGTTTTAGTGTATTGTCATTCTTGTATATGTCAAGTAATTCGATGACAAAATTACCCATTTTTAAC
>CALAFU010000208.1 GCA_937891325.1 uncultured Candidatus Melainabacteria bacterium
AATTTTCTTCTGAAACTTCTTCAGGTTTTTTCATGTGATCAGGACAAAGACCGTCTTCTGTTAAGTCTTTTTCGCTTAAGAAACATTCACAACCGCTACAATATAAACCAGTATATGAGTGTTTATAAATATCACCTTTTTCTACAAGTTTTTTAAAGATTTTTTGAACAATTTTTTCGTGTTGTTTGTCAGTTGTTCTGATGAATTGGTTATAATCAATTCCTAGAGCTTTCCAACAATCTTGGAATTTTTGAGCGTTAGCATCGCAAAGTTCTTTTGGTGTAATTCCTTGAGATGCTGATGTTTTTTGAATTTTGATACCATGTTCATCAGTACCAGACAAGAAATAAACATCGTCACATCTTTTTTTGAAATGTCTTGCGATGATATCTGTTAATATTTTTTCGTAAGCGTGTCCAATGTGAGGTGCACCGTTTACGTAATCAATTGCAGTTGTTAAATAAAATTTTTCCATGAAAACCTCTTTATTTCTAAGCTATTATAAAAAAATTATACAATAAACATAAAGTTTATATATTGAGCGGATTTATCTTCCAAAAAATTCTATTTTTTCGATTTTTAAATTAAGCATATTCTCAATTTCTATCAATAAATTTTTATGAGAGTTATTTCGCCAATTAGAATTGTAACCAAGAGGAATAAGTAATTCACCGTTCCCTAAAAGGGTTACTATTGGTTGATTTTTCTTGTTATCCCAATAAATATTTAGAATGTATTTTGAAAGTTCTTGATTATTTTTATAAAGTGTTAGAAGTTTGTCGTCAAACCCTCCAAAAAATTTCTTGCTTAAATCTTCATTGATATTTATTTTTAGGTACAAATAATCAAATTCTTTGCCATTTATTTTGTTTTTAAAGTTTATTTTAAAACTGTTTTTGCCATAAATAACACCGTCAACAGGCATGGAAAGAGTTCTATCGAAGGTTTTTTCAAGTGTCTTGATAGATTTTCCAAAGGAATTACAGCTAATATCAAAATTAATTTCATCATCAAAAATGTCAGAAGTTTTTTCTATATTGCTGTTTTTTAAATGATATTTTTCTAAATCTTTGGTATAAACAAACCAACCGTTTTTTAATTTTACGTAGTTGTTGTCTTCAATCCATTTTAAAATTTCATAATTGCCAAGATGTTCAAAGTCTACAACGATAGGCTTTTGAGAGATTTTGTTTAAATAGTTTATGTAATTATCTTGAGTTTTTTTTGTTTGGAATAAATAAGTTAAATCATTATAACAACTTTTTACATCAAGAATATAGTAAAACATTCTTGGCAAATTCATAAATGTTGTGTTTTGCATTTTGTGAGTTTGTATAAAGTCATTATATTCTTTTAACTTTTCAAAGTTTTCGCGTTTCATAAAACCTTTGCCAAGTTTTTTGATGTTTAATTTTTTACCATCAACAAAGACATACTCGTTATTTAAGTATTTAAAACTTGCACTAAGTTTACAAGAATCGTTTTGAAGTCCACCGATTTTGTATTTTATATCACAGCTGAACCAATTTGAAAAAATGGTGCTAAACATTATGCTAGAAGCGAGAATTAATGTTAGGGTTACGAGTTGTTTTTTTGTATTTTCGTTCAAATACTCTCTTCCAAATGTGTAAAGTCCTAAAGTTAAATATTGCAAAATTGGAACAACGACGATAGCCGTTCTTGAGATGATTGTACCTTCATCTGCGGCAATTAAGGTGTATGAAAAAGCTACAATTTGAAAAATTATTGAAGAGGATAAAACTAAGAATAAAGGTGATTTATAAAACTCTTGGTTTTTATTATTAAACCAAATTGTTCCTAAAACAGTGATAGGAAGGATTACAGAAATTGTAGGAATAAAAATTTTGCTCAAAATATAGAATACAAACTTTATTCCTGTAGGTAAAAAGATTAAATATTCTTTTGGCATAAATTGTCTAGGATTTAGTATTGTTGCGCCGTCTGCTAATATACTTTGATTAGCTAATAACAAAATATGTTTATCCATATTTAAAAATATAGGTAGCATTGCAATAACGGCTAGAAACACCAAAAGCCAACCAAACCAAAATTTGAAATTTTTTCTATAATTTGTTTTTGAAAATTCTTTAAATTGAATAATTCCAAATGGTAATGTTGCAAATAGCATAGATGCACCATAAATAGGATAATAGAATCCAGCAATTACAATTAATAATATCCAAATTTTTAACCATAAATCTCGATTATTAATTAATTTTGGCAAAGTTAAAATTAATAAAATTGGTAAAATTAAATATCCGCGATTATAAATGAATAATCCTGTTGATGCGCCTAAAAGTAATGAAATTGAACTTCCTGCAAGTGTGTATGATAAAGTGCCAACGATAATTGCAAAGCAAAATAAAATTAATGAATAAGCAACCGGATAAATAGTTGCACTATCACCTAAAAGTTTTAAAACAGTGCCTGTCAACAAAGAGTAGTTTCCAGAACTTGGTGTAAAATCTTTGTATAACGCTAAATTTTGTCCAAAAACTTGTTGATACTCTACAATTTGCTCTCCGTGGTGAAACAAATCTGACGGAACAATTTGAGCTGGACTTGTAAAAGAATTTATTGCAAAAATAACAAGTACAGAAGCTAATGAAATCAAGGCCTTTACGTTCAAATTTTCATTGTTAAATTGTTTTTTTACAAAGCTAAAAGCGTTATAAAAAGCAAATAACATTACTGAACCTATAATGACATAAAACAAGGTAGGGTAGGGCAATTTTACTATTTCAGAACCATATTCATAGGTATCTTTAAAGTAAATCAATAAATTTAGTGGTAAAAATATTTGCAAAACAAGAATGGTTTTGTTTAAAAACTTTTCTCCCAATTTTTTCCATAAACAAATTATTTCAAATGTGAAAAACATTGATAAAATCAGCAAAAATATTTGATTTATATCGTCACCAAATTTATAAAATATTTCATAAAATGAGCAAATTGGAACTAAAAACGTTATCAATGCAATGATTGCAGTTGTTGCATAATAGGTAAAAAAGCCAATTAGCATTAGTTTATTCGCATAATTTTGCCATAAGGAGTAAACAATAATATAGAAAAATATTGCAGTAATTAGTTTTGTAGAAATAATGGTTGAAAACATTACCGTAGCTATAACTAAACCTATCAAAAAATAATATAAATAAGGTCGTTTTGGTTGCCTATTTTCAATTGGTTTGTTGTTAAATTTTATTCCAAACATTAGTGAAACTATGCTTCCAACAAGCAAAAGCGATTTATAAATAGCAAGTTCTAGAGATTTATTTGTATTATAAAGTGAAATTCCATAAATAAAATCTGGATAATTTTGGCTTGTAAAACTAATGAATGGCAATAATATTGTCATTATTAAGCTAACCACAAGTGAACTAAATAAAATTGTATCGATTAAATTTCCGATTTTCTTTTTGTCGTCCATTTTATTTTTCCGAAATAAAGGTTTCTAGTTCTTCTGGTGTTCCTAAAACATGAACTTTTTCAGCATCAACAAGACTCATAGATAATTTATAACCTTGTTTTATCATGTAGTTATACATTGGTGCAATGTATTTTTCTTTCAGATTTGAAAGATTTTTTTCACCATAAAATTCTTTATAAATTTTTAAATAAAGTTCTCCTGATGAAAAATAATATGCTCCAAGTGAACAGTTGTCAGAAATTCTATTTTTTTCTTGAACTTCAATAACATTTCCAAAATCGTCAGTTTTTACAAAACTCCAATGGTTGCCTTCTGCCTTAAAACAAGGAATTGAGCCGTCACCTTGCAAATCCTCTGATTTCATTTGAAAAGGTTCGACGTAAGTATCAATATTGTAAACTAAAACACCTTCTTTTAAATTGCATTTTTCAATTCCGATTTTTGCACTTGTTGCTTGTCCGTCTGTAACGTAATCAAGTTCTATAACTTCAGGGGTAATATTATAATTTTTGCAATGAGTTTCAATAAAATCTTTTGCGCTATCTTCTTTTCTAACAACAAAAACAAATTTGTCTACCTCGCTAAAATATCCACGCAAACTGTCTAAGGACCATTCAAATAAAGTCTTGCCCTTTGCTTCTATCATATATTTGGGCAAATTGTAACCTGCTTTTGCAAAGCGTGAACCGATTCCGCCCATTGTTATTATGATATTAAATTTCTTCATTACTCAGATATTTCCTTGCTTTTGTTGCAAATTTCGTTTAATTCTTCCACTGAATATTTTAAAAATTCATCAGGTCGAACGCTTCTGTCATCAACATAAAATCCTTTGTGCCCTGGCCAAGGTTTACCGTAAATTATTTCATCATAAGGAATTTCCCATTTTTCAAACCAATTTAACAAAATTTTTGCAGTGTTTTTGTTGATTAAACCAATATTTCCATTGTAAGAATTCATATTTCTAGAGGTGAATAGAACAATTTTTGCACCGTTATCGTGATAATATTTTAATTTATCAACTACATTTTTGTATGGAACAATATCTTCGTATTTTTCTTCTTTGCCTTTGATAGGGCAAATTGTTCCGTCTATATCAACAATAAAACTAAAATCTTTAAACATTATTTTATAACCTCTGCTTGATAAGTGTAATTTGTGTTAGTTCTGTAATCGCTATTTAAAAACATTTTTCTGTTCATAACAAAAGTGAACAATAACGCTAAAACTTTGTATGCTTGGCTAACTAATTTTACGTTAGAAACTTGATCACTTTCACTCCAACGAATTGGGAAAAATTTTGTTTTGTGCTTGTAATAAGATGAACCTAAAATCATGCAGTAATTAAACATTAGGTTGTCATAGTATTTTTCATAAAATTTATTTTCAAGCATTTTTACAGAATACATATTTAAGCCAGACCCAAGGTCAAAAATAGGTTTGAAGGTTGCAATTGAAAATAAAAAGTCATAAACTATATTTCCAAAAGTTCTGAAAAGAGAGTAACCTTCTAGCTTAGAGCCTTTCATAAATCTAGCACCTAAAAGACAATCGCAATTCTTGTAATCTTTATTTTCTAAATATGGAATTAAATCTTCAATGTGTCCTTGATCATCACCATGAAGAACAATTACGTAATCAAAATTATTTTTTATTGCATAATCAAAAGCAACCTTGTGAGAGCCACCTAACCCATAGTTTTCATGATTTCTAAGTAGATGAATAGGAAGTGTTGGGTTAGAATTTATGAAATCTAAAACAACTTCTTCTCCGTTGTCAGTGCTTAAATTATTTACAACAATAACTTCAGTCAAATACTTTTGAATATTTTCATTTAGTGACGAAAGGACTCTCACTATCTGATTTGCGCAGTTGTACATTGGTATAAATAATAAAATTCTATCCATTTTAAGCCCTAAATTTAACCTGTTTGATAATGATAACATAAATTACCCTCAGTGTGCTAATTGTAAACACAATAAAAAAAGACTCCTGAAAAGGAGTCTTTTTAATAAATTTCTATTTAGATGTATAATATTACTCATGGTATATTACAGGATTTGCTTGTCCTTTTTTTGTGTAAGTATCAGGAATTCTTTTTTTCATAAAATGATTTAGTATTTCTTCCGAAGGCTTTGCATCCTCTTTTATAAATTCATATCTGATTCCATTATCAGATAATACCCATTCTTTTACCTTATAAATACCTCTAACAATTCCATCAATAACACCAAAAACATATTTAAAATTGTTAGCCCTATTTGGATTTATCTTCCAAGAAGCTCTAGTTGCTTCATAAATACACTCATCGTCTGTTAAACTTGGTTTAGAATTTTTTATTTCATTTACTCTATCCCATTTTGTTTTTATAATCATATACTTAAAACTATCAATTTCTTCATACGTTTCTATAGATAAATTTTGTTGTAAAGTTAAAGAGTTTGCAACACCTCTATCATTTGCATGCCCATTTTGAATATTTGTTAATTTATCAAAATTATAGCAATCCATGACTGCAGATTCAACTTCATAAGCAGTATCTTTATCTAGCCCATATCTATGTATAATGTGAATTACTTTTAATCCAGCTTGATGGATATCTCTAATTGTTTGAATTTTTAAAGAAATATTATCTTCGTGTTCAGAATCTATATCATAATTTTTTAAAGCGTCATTGGCGTGGTCAAAAACTCTATTTCCTGACCCCTTACCAACATAAAATGTTTGACCATTTCTTGGGTCAATTAATCTATATACATAACATTTTAATTCTTCGCAAACTTCTGGTGAAAATTTTTCAATTACTGTCATATTATTTCCTTTTTTATTTTAGTTCAATTGTTGTATTTCTTACTTCTCTTAAAGCATTTCTAGCTTCATTCTCAAGTTTTGAATGTTCTTGTACGCAAGTTACAAAATTAACTCTTTCTGCTTCACAATCTTTTTCCAAATTTGTCAATTTCTTTGCTATTTCTTCAAACTTTTTACCATTTTCCTTCTTCAAAGCAGAGATTTTTTCTAAAGATTTAACAAATTGTTTTTCTGTACAAGGTTGCCAGTTTTGTTCGCCTCTAAAATTGTAAGAACATTTTATGGATGCATTTTTATCAGCATAAGGTAATTCTATTCTACCAATCTCTATATTTTCCATATGATTCCAACCAGTAGAAACTCTAAAAGCATATTGTTTTGTATCACCAGAATATTCATTCATTTCTACTATTTCATCAAAATATTTTGAACCAGAATATTTATATTTCTTAGCTTTAATTTGATATGAATCATCACAATCCTCATTTATACAAACAGTTTCTTCGAAATCTTCAGGTTCATTTGCTTGTGAAATTAAATAAGAAACTGTTAATTTTTTCTGTTGAACAAAATAAAATGTTCCAATAGAAATTACTAATGCTATTAAGACAAATCCTATTATTAAACCTATGATTTTAAGTTTTGACATAATTCTTCCTTTCATCTATTACTTTAATAACTCTAATACATCTGTACCTTGTTCTATCCAACTTCTTGTAGAACCAGGTAAATAGTAACTGCCATGATTAATTAATCGTTTACCAATTTCTTTTTTTCTTTGTGCTTTTTGTTGCGCATCTGCAAGTGCTTTAGCTTCTGCTTTTTCTTTTTTCATTACATCGGCTGTTATAGTCATTATTTGATTGTAGGGAGTTGCAATTTCTATATCTTTTTTTCTGATTTTTGCAATAATATCATCATATTCAACCTTTGTAAGAATACCCTGTTTTAAATTTTCATTTGCTCTATCATAATCAACTCTTAAATTATTTAATTTCCTTAATTTGTCACTTTTATATAATAGTAATTCCAATTCTGAAGAAACATCTACACCAGCAGCCTGTTTATCCTGTAATAATCGAACTCTTTTATCAATGGTTTCAATAGATTGAGATAATTTTATTGAATTTGGTATTGTTGCCTTTTCCAATTCTAAAGCCTTTGCTTTCGCTCTTGCTTCTGCTTGTTGTTGTGCTTTTTGTTTTTGAATTTCCGCATAATTATTTTGCTTATTATTTGTTTTATTTATTGTTTTTGATTGGCTTGAAGTAGGTTTAACACCTTCTACTATACCTTGATTAAACTTTTTGAATTGTTCCATTGTATTATCATAATCAGACTTACTTTTTGAAAACCACATTTCACATCTTCCGTTGTATCTTGAAATTGATGCACAATAGTGAGTTCTTGATTCTACACAGAATCCGTACATATTTTTACTTGTGCAAGGTCCAATTTCCTTTTCTGTTGTCATTCCAGCATAAACAACGTTACCTACAATGAATAATAGTAATAAACTTAATAATACTTTTTTCACGAACCCTCCTATTCTATTGTTAAAATTAGCTTATCACAAAAAGCTAATTTTATTATAACTAAGTTTATAATATTTTAACATGACTTAATATGTAATTTTATCATGCCTAAATTGAACACTATCATAACAAAAGGTAAAATATTGATTGAGGATTAGCTTATGATAGAAGATAACACACCAATATTTAAAGTAAGTCAAGTAGCAAAGCACCTAAAGATGTCTGCTGACAGATTAAGAACTTATGACGAAGAGTTATTAGTTATGCCAATAAGAGAAAATAAGGTTCGTTTATATTCAAATAATGATATTGCTTGGCTTGAAAATTTAAGAGAGATTATAAAGAAGGATAAACTTTCTATTTTAGGCTTTAAAGAATTATTACGTGTATCTTATGTTTTGAATGATAAAGAATTTAATAAATTTGTTTCAAGGCAAGAAGAATTCTCTGTGTGGAAAATTATTGCTAAAATGCGTACAAATCCTAATTATGATAAATTGAGAAGTTTTTATTTAAAGTAAGTTTATTTTGTGAATTAAAAAAGACTCCTGAAAAGGAGTCTTTTTAAGTAAATTGCCGATGGCCGGGGTCGAACCGGCACGTAGTTTCCTACACAAGATTTTGAGTCTAGCACGTCTACCAATTCCATCACATCGGCATATATTACAAATACAATGTAACGTAAGATTATAATAGCAAAAAAATATAAAATTTCAAATCTTATTTTTTTATTTCTTTTAATTGTCCTCAAACTTCCCTCACAAGCGGTTTTTAAATGCACAAAAAAAGTTTACATTATCTTTGGTGAGGTAGTGTTTATGAAAAAAACTTTATTTTTAGCAGTATCAATTTTATTTTTTAATCTTTCGGCAAATAGTGCAACCTTTCAAGGTAATGTTTCAAAGGTTGATCAAGTAGGTTCGCACCAAATTGTCGATGCAGATTCTATGAACCCAATTGACGGTGCAACAATAAACATTCCTCAAAAGAATTTTTCTACAAAAAGTGATGCAAACGGCAAATTCAATTTAGATGCAAATATTAGCGGTGATACGATTATGTCTGTTTCAAAAGACGGTTACAAGCCATTTTCACTAACAGTAAATGAATCTATTGCCTCACGTCCAATGACCGTAGGTATTGAAAAAACAGCACCGATGGATTTGACAGTAGATACAAACATGTTTCACTTAGGTGATAACAATTTTTCAGATACATCAGCAAATGCAGGTGAATTCAGGGTACAATCAATTGGACCATATTACACAAGAAAAATTTTAATAAAAGAAGCAAATGATAGTACTTATCTCGTAATCGGTTCAATTATTGGTATAGATACAAAAATGGCACAATCCGTGGGACAAAATAGTATCGCTTTTGCGTATGCAAGTCCACCAGAAATTTATTTTAACGGGACAAAAATTGCTGAAATTCAACTAAATGGTGATGGACAACGTTTTAAAATTCCTCGAGGGCTTATTAGAATAAATCAACAGAACGAAATTACCATAAAAACAGGTCGAAATATGATGCAAACGGCATACATTGATTATGATGATATAGAATTTATGAACTTGTCTATTGAAAGTCGCTAACAAACTTGTAAAACGGCAATAAGTTCAAGTGCAATTTCTCTTTGTAAATCAATAGGTGCAGATTTAAAATAATCAAAAGCTTCTTGAATACGTTTGTCTTTGTCGTACCAACGGCGCATAATTATTGTAATTGCGGTATCTAAAACAGCTTGTTTGATACCGTAATTTTTTGCTTTAGAAATAATATATTCAGCACATTTAACTTGAGAGTCCAAGTCTGCACTCTTCATCAAGCTAACTGCCAAACTTACTGTTGGGTCTAGGTCATACCAACGTTTTTGCATATTACTTCCTTTGAACTGTCTCTTTTTCTTTATTTTACGACAAAACCGATTTAATTTCTACCATTTTATCAGATGAAATATTTTTAAAAAGAATTGTTTTTTCTTTTGAGGTTTCGCCTTTTACGATTTCAATACTAGATTTTGGAACCTTAAAGTTTTTGGATAAAAATTCAATCAAAGCCTTATTGGCTTTATTTTCAATAGGTTGAGCGGTAACTTTTACTTTAACCATTTCATCGGTTTTGATAATTTCATTTTTGCTTGCATTTGGTGAAATTTTAAGTTTGATAATCAAATTTTCTGCCATAAAAAATTACCTCTTGTAAAAATGAAAAAATACTAGTAAAATAATTATACCATGAGCGATATTGATACATTGTCATTATTTGATGACGTTAAAAAAATGATAGAGGAACGTCCAAAAGACGACCAAGATAGAATAGAGAAAGCCTTTCTTTTTGCAAGAAAACTGCATGAAGGACAATTTAGAGTTTCGGAAGAACCTTATATTATTCACCCTGTTGAAGTTGCAAAGATTTTAATTAACTTGAGAGCTGATACAGATACAGTAATTGCAGCATTTTTGCACGATATTTTAGAGGATACAGATACTCAACCTGAAACTATTGAAAAAGAATTTGGTGAAGATGTTTTAACTCTTGTTCAAGGGGTTACAAAACTTGGTAAATATCACTTCCAATCAAAAGAGGAACGTCAAGCAGAGAATTTCCGTCGAATGTTTATCGCTATGGCAAGTGATATCAGAATTATTTTCTTGAAACTTGCTGATAGATTGCATAATATGCGAACTTTAAACTTTATGCGACCTGAAAAGCAAAAAAGAATCGCTCAAGAAACATTAGATGTATTTGCACCTCTTGCAAATCGTTTAGGTATCGGTAAAATTAAAGCCGAATTAGAAGATTTATCATTAAGATATTTGCACCCAGACCAATATTTTGAAATTGTGCAATTGGTTTCACAAACCAAGGACGAAAGAGAAGCTACTGTAAAAGTTTTAATGGATAAAATTGCCAAAGACGTTAAGGCAAATGGCATTAACGCCCAAATTACAGGTCGTGCAAAGCATTATTACAGCATTTACAGCAAAATGAAACGTTTAAACATCTCTTTCCATGACTTATACGACATAACTGCTGTTCGTGTAATTGTTGATACTGAAAAAGAATGTTATGAAGTTTTAGGTTTAATCCACTCTCAATTTAAGCCTATTCCAGGACGTTTTAAAGATTATATAGCAATGCCAAAGGGCAACTTGTACCAATCATTACACACTTCTGTAATTGGGCCTAAAATGCGTCCGTTAGAGGTTCAAATTAGAACTCATAAGATGCATGAAATTGCAGAATATGGGGTTGCAGCGCATTGGAGATATAAAGAAAAAGGTTCTCAAAAAGCTGATAACGCAGCAGATATGCAATTCTCTTGGATGAGAAAAATGGTTGAATATAACCAAGATATGACAAATGCTGAAGACTACGTAAATTCAGTAAAATTGGATATCTTCTCAGATCAAGTATTTGCGTTTACGCCTAACGGCGATGTATTTGATTTACCTAAAAAAGCGACACCTGTTGACTTTGCATACCGTATTCACTCTGACGTAGGTCATAGAACAGTAGGCGCATTGGTAAATGGTCGTATTGTTCCACTTGATACAAAATTAAAAAACGGTGATATTGTTGAAATTTTAACTTCAAAACAACCTGCGCCAAGACTTGATTGGTTGAACTTTGTTGTAACAAAGCAAGCAAGCCAAAAAATTCGTCAATGGTTCAAGAAAAACAATCGTGAAGCACACGTTGAACTTGGAAAAACAAACCTTGAACACGAATTAACAAAAACAGTTTTTGATGAATACGTTAAAAACGGTTCGTTTGAAGAAGTTGCAAAACAAATGAATTATCAATCAATGGAAGATTTATTTGCGGCGCTAGGATATGGTGAAACAACTGTAAACAAAATTGTAAACAGAATTAAAAAGCCGGAAGAAAAGAAACGAACTTATGTTGAACCAAAGAAAAAGAATACTGCAAAAGATATTGTTGGTTTAGACGGTTTGTTATATTCGTTTGCAAGATGTTGCTCTCCAATCCCAGGGGAACCGATTGTTGGTGTTGTAACTCGTTCTAAAGGCGTTTCTATACATAGATTAGACTGTAAAACTCTTGAAGATGTTGAACCAGAAAGATTGCTAGATATTCAATGGGCAAACAATCCTGTAAACAAGAGTTATAGTACAACTATTAGGGTTGAAACTCAAGATAAACAAGGTTTGTTGAAGGATATTATTGCTGCGGTTTCTGATAACAATACAAATATTAATTATGCAAACGTAAAATCAAAACAAAATAATATTGGTATTATTGAACTTGGTATTGAGCTTGATAACATTAATACATTGAGAAAAGTTATTACAAGTTTGCAATCGTTGCCAGATGTAATCAGCGTAAAACGTATTCAAACTTCATTCTCACAAGCTCCTCAACAATTTGGTAAAAAGAACGCACCAAAATCTAAAAAACCGAGAAAGAAATAATTTATGTCAGAAAATGAGAGCATAGAGCAAAATCAAGAAATAATCTATAGCGAGGAGTGTGATAGATTAGTTAAAGGTGCTCTTGAGTCAACAGGAGAGGAAAGTCTCAATAAATTTTTAGACATAATTAACCTTTATTCAGATTGTGATTATGCCTATATTATGGTTGGTTGTAATTATAGGGAAAATCTCGAATATAAAAAAGCTATTCCATATTTTGAAAAAGCAATTGAAGTAAATGATGTTTATACAGGTTTGGCTTATGCTGAATTGGGCTTTTGTTATGAAATGCTTGGTAATTTAAAGAAGACAGAAGGTTGTTATAAAGAATCTATTGAGATTAATCCTGAAAATCCAATAGCAAGATATTATTGGGCTGATTATCTTGTACATAAAAAACAAGATTATGCTCAAGCCGAGCCTATTACAAAAAGTTTAGTTAATGAGTATCCTGATACAGTGGATTATCATAGACTTTATGCAGATGTTTTATGTGGTTTAGAAAAAACTCAAGAAGCAAATGAGGAATATCAAAAAGCACTTGAACTTAATAGTGAAGATGATACAACACTAAACAATTATGGAAGTTTTTTGATACAAAATGGTGAACCTGAAAGTGCAAAAAAATATTTTATTAGAGCAATAGAATTAAATCCTAACTACAATTTGTATAAAGAAAATCTTTATCAAGCAATAAAAATGTCCACAAAATATTACAAGTTAAAAATGAAATATTTGAATGGAATTTTAAAATCAATTTTAAATAAACCTGTTTTGTTGACAGTAATTTTATCGTTGTGGTTTCCTTTTGTAAAAAATTCATTAAAATATACTACAAGATATGCCGAAAATTCTGGTAATATGTTGGTTTATAAATCAGCGATAATAATTATGTGGGTTATTTTATTAATATTATTTGCTCTAGCGATATGTGATTTTGTGACTTTCGTTTTGATAAAATTAAAAATTATAAAATAACTATTTATTCAAAAGTATTGATAAACCTGCCATAAAATAGCTTTTTATCTCATAGAAAGAGCGAATTCTTGTAAGCATTTTCAAGATGTAT
>CALAFU010000209.1 GCA_937891325.1 uncultured Candidatus Melainabacteria bacterium
CATCAACGTTAATTTCTTTAGGGTTCAAATTAGTGAATGAATAATGCATAAGTATTTGGAAACGATTCATCATCCAGCCTGAAAAAGCACCTAAAAGTACAAGACTTATTGTAACTGTGATTGAGGACATCAAGTCTTTACTTTTGGCTACATTACCCTTCTCACGTTCTTTCTCCCGTCGTCTGGGTGTGGCTTCTTCGGTTCTATCTGCGGCATCGTTTGCCATTTTTAAGCTATTTTATCCTTTCTTTTAAAATAACGCTGCGACCTGCATCAGAACTTTTTCTAACAATATTCTAGAATATTCTGCAATAGGACGCATAAATATCATACACAATAACAATCCGACATAGATTTTCAACGGCATTGCTACCATAAAGATATTCATTTGTGGCATTAGTTTTGATACGAAGCCTAATAAAATATCCTTGATTAACAACACGCTGAAAATTGGCATTGAAATTCCGATTGCGATTACGAACATTTGCCCTGTCATATAGATTACTCTTTGAACAAGAGTTCCGTCAAAAATGAAGGAATAACCAATTGGCACATGTGCAAAACTACTGTAAACTGCTGAAAACAACCATTGATGAGCATTCAAACTAATAAAGATTAGGGTTAAAAGGATAGTGAATGCTTGCGAGATAATAGGTGAAGTTGTGCCTGATACAGGATTTAAGGCTTGGCTGATAGACAAACCCATTTGAATGGAAAACATATTTGCACCAAGTTCGGCAGCTAAGAAAACTAAGTTCGCACAAAATCCAATGATATAACCAATTGCAAATTCTTTAATCATTACAACGGTTAAACCTGCAATATCGTGCGGTATCATAAATTGAGTGTGACCTTGTACAAATGGATAAATTATGAATGCGATAAAGCAAACAAGCCAAATTTTAACCTGCATAGGGATTGGGTAAGTTGAAAATAGCGGTGCAGAAGTCAATAGACCGCTTATTCTTGTGAAAACCGCCATAAAAACGATGATATTTGCAGGTGTGAAAATTTGTAATAATGTAAAATCCACTTGCGACCTCTATTTTATCAACCCAGGAATCATATCGAAAAATTCGTTTGTTGTTTGAATTACTAAACTCATCATCCATGGCATTAATACAATCAATGCAATTACGCCCGCAATGATTTTCGGTACGATTGTAAGTGTAGATTCTTGAATTTGTGTGATTGTTTGAAAGATACTAACCGTCAAACCGACTACAATGCCGACAAGTAGAACAGGTGTAGAAATTTCCAAAATCAGCACAAACATTTTTTGTAAAAGTGTTATAACTATATCTTGTTCCATTAATTTTCCTCAATTCTAACTTGCAGCCGCAAAACCTTCTACAAGTGATTTTATGATTAAGTACCAACCGTCAACCATTACAAACATAATCAGTTTGAACGGTAACGCGATTGTTGTCGGTGGCAAGAACATCATACCCATTGAAACAAGTACGCTGGAGATTACGATGTCGATTACCAAGAATGGCAAGAAAATTACGAAACCAATTTTAAACGCTGTGTTTAATTCACTGATAATAAATGAAGGAATTAAAACGTAAGTCGGTACATCGTCTATGTTTCTAGGTTTGTCAATTTTCGCCATTTTTACGAATAACGCAAGTTCTTTTTCATCAGTTTGCGCAAACATAAACGCTCGAACAGGCTTGATACCTCTATCCAAAGCGGCTTGTTGCGTAATTTGATTGTTCATATAAGGTTGTAACGCTTCCTTGTTAATTTTGTTGATTGTAGGAGCCATAACAAAGAAGGTTAAAATAAGTGCCAAACTGATTAACACTTGGTTTGGTGGTAAAGAACCTGCCCCTAATGCTTGTCTTGTAAGCGCCAAAACGATTGCTATTCGGACAAACGCAGTTGTCATAATAAAGATACTTGGTGCTAAAGTTAAAATAGTCAACCAAATAAGGATTTGAATACCGTTTGAAAAGTCTTGAGGCGTGTTAGCAGGTTGCATTCCTATATTAATATTAGGAAAAGACAAGGCTGCACTTGCCATTGGCGCAAACATAAATAGCGCACCGACGGTAAACATTACCTTTCTCAATAAATTTTTGTTCATTTTTATCCCTAATCTCGATTTTGTGATAGTTTTCCTTTTTTATTCTAAAGGATTTTTATACTTAGGGCTATTTATTAAATTTTAGTAACATAAATGAAACAACAAAGAGGCGCGGTTGATTTCATCAACCGCGCCTTCTAAAAATCTATGCAGTTAACTATTTGCTTTCAACAGCATAAACGCTAACTTGTTTTCTATCACGTCTGTGTGGTTCGAATTTTACTTGACCGTCGATTAAAGCGAACAATGTATCATCTGAACCGATACCTACGTTGTTACCTGGGTGGATTTTAGTTCCTCTTTGGCGAACGATGATGTTGCCTGTTTTAACCATTTCACCGCCGAATTTTTTAACGCCTAAACGTTGAGCTTCGGAATCACGTCCGTTACGGGTAGAACCCATCCCTTTCTTATGTGCCATTTTATACCTACTTTCTAATTAAATATTACCGTAATAACTTTAAGTTTATGCTTCTGTTGTTTCTGCAGCTTCAGCTGCTTTTTTAGAAGCTGTTGTTCTGATTTTGTTAATCATAACTCTTGTGTATTGTTGTCTGTGACCACGTTTTACACGGTAACCTTTTTTAGGTCTTTGTTTGTAAACGATAACTTTCTTAGCTTTGTCATGACCCATGATAACGCCTTCAGCACTTGCATTTTTTACGTATGGTTGACCAACTTTTGATTTTTTACCGTTAACTACCATAACAACTTTGTCAAATACAACTTTGTCATCTTTTTCGCCTTCAAGTAGTTCTACGTCTAAGTAACGACCTTCTTCTACTTGGTATTGTTTTCCGCCTGTTTCTACTATTGCGTACATTTTTAAATCCCTTTCTATTTGAGGAATCGCAACCTTTTTCAGATTTTTTAAAGCGATTTACCTATCTAACTGTAATACTATTTGTGTAATCTTATTATTTACCGCTAAAATTCCGCTGTCAAGCATGTTTTAAAATATTTTTAAAGACGTTAAGACTATAAGTCATTTATAATTAGAACGACAATTCTTTTGTAGTTCGACTTAAAGACTTAACTCTTATAGCCTTATAGACTATTCAAAGATTCTTTTCCACAATGGTTTTTGGCGTTCTTCTATGTATTCAAGTCTTTTTGCTAATTTTTTATTATCTTCTAGCAGTTGTTCAACTTGTTGAGCCAATTTTTGATTATCTTTTTTATATTCGCCAGCCTCAATTAATTTTTCTGAGAATTGAGACGCGTCAATGTGATTTTTGATATCATCTGTAATTTTTCCGGCAACGGCTTCTGCAAGCATTTGAAGGGTTTGATTTGTAACGTTTAAAGTCACATTTCTAACCTCTGGAATTTGTTGCGGAGTTGTTTCTAGAGCTGTTGATTTAATTTCTTCATCTTCTTTTTCAGGCATTTCCAAAGGTGTTTTGTGTATACGGTAACAAATTTGGTCATTTGTGTACCCTTGTGATTTTAAACTAATGCCTTTTTTAAGTTTGAAAATTCCGATATCGTCAAAGAAAACAGTGCCGTCTTTTGCTTCGTAAATTGGGTCAATTTGCCAATCTTTAACAAAGTTTTCTAGCGCTCTTACGTCAATATAATAGTTATCTTCGTTTAATTTTTTTAAAACATCTTCTTTTCTGTACATTTCAACCCTTTTAGTAATTTTTTAGTTTTCTTTGAATATCTCTATTTTGAGTTTTTTTAGTTATATCTTCACGCTTATCGTAAAGTTTTTTACCTTTTGCTAAACCAATTTCAAGTTTTGCATATCCTCTTGTAAGGAACAATTCTAAAGGTACGATTGTGTAACCTTCTTTTTTGATTTTCATTTCAATTTTTAGAATTTCTTTTCTGTTTAAAAGAAGTTTTCTTGTTCTTTCTGGCTCGTGGTTATATCTGTTGCCTTGTTCATATTTTGAGATGTGGCAATTGTACAAGAAAATTTCACCTTTTTCAATCTTCGCAAAGCTGTCTTTTAAATTTACAGCCCCTTTTCTGATAGACTTAATTTCAGTCCCAGCAAGGACAATGCCGGCAATGAATTTATCAAATATAAGAAAATCGTGAAACGCTTTTCTGTTTGTTGATATAACTTTTTTGTCCATAACTAAATTATACCGCAAACTTTGAACCTTGCCAAGAGTCTCGGCGAATTAGTTCAGCATCAATCTTGTTCAAACATTCAAACTTTTTGCCAATCCATTTTGGCTCTACAAGAGTTGATTTCAAGCCGCTTCCTGCAATTCTATGTAAAGTTGTTTCAGGTGGTAAAAGTTCAATTGCATCACAACAAAGGTTAACGTATTCCATTTCGTCCATAAATTCAAACTCTCCGTGTTCGTACATTCTAGTAATTTCAGTACCGCGAAGTCCACATATCATGTGAAGCTTGATGCCATCAACTCTTAATTTTGCCAACAATTTGATAGTTTCCATCATCTCGTCGTGAGTTTCCCATAGACCGAAAATTACGTGAACGCAAGTGTTTATGCCTCGTTCTTTTGTTATTTCGTAAGCCTTTAAGAAACAATCTAAATCGTGACCGCGATTAATTCTTTCAAGAGTTTTGTTGTGCATAGATTGAAGTCCGTATTCAATCCAAGTTTCATATTTGTCTTTGTAACCTGCAATTAAATCAAGTTTTTCTTCATCAACGCAGTCTGGACGTGTTCCGATAGAAATTCCGACAATGTCCGGGTGGTCTAAAGATGCGTCATAAATCGTTTTCAATTCTTCAACAGGTTTGTAGGTGTTAGAAAAAGATTGAAAATAAGACATATATTTTACGGCTTTGAATCGTTCAGTAAGATATTGAGCACCAAAATCTAACTGCTCTTTAATTGACATATTTGCAGAATGTGATTGAGAAAAACTTCCGCCGTCATCGCAATAAATACAGCCATGTTTGCCGTTTTGTCTGTTTGGACACGAAAAACCGGCGTCAAGTGTTATTTTGTAAACCTTAACGCCGAATTTTTCTTTTAAATATTCGCTAAATTGATTGTAGCGTTTTTCTGTACCATGGAAAAACATTATAAATTAGTTGTTTTCGCCTTCAGCTTCTTTAGGAATAGGGTAAACATAGTGTTCACCGCAAGCTGGGCATACAACTTCTTGTTGTTTACCGTCTTCTAAAACTGCTACTTCAAATAATTGTTTGCAACCTGATTGTGTGCATCTGATAGCCCAAGTTGGTCTTACAAGTCTTGCCATTTTTTAATTTCTCCTTTTTTCTTAATCTTATCTTATCACAGTAAAGAAAAATTGTAAAATGGATTAAGATGTACTGAACTCTTACATGGGGTTGAAAATTTTTGAAAATAAGTTATAATATAAATATAACAGGTGGCTATCGGTTTCACCGATATTTAATACCTTGTTTAGTTTATAGAACTAGCACTAGGAGAGCAATAAATAGTGCTAGTTTTTCCATTTTAAATAATACGGATATTACAAAAAGGATTATTAGCATTTTTGCTTTTACCATAGGCATCACCCCTTTCTTGGCGTAAGAAACACCATTTAAAAAGGATTTAGGTAACCACCTGTTAAATTAAATTTTCAATGTACTTACATTTTTATTCTAGCACGAGGTTTAAAAAAGTATGTACATTAAATTAATGATATTTATTGTAAAAAAGAGGCGGAGCCGTTTTACGGCTCCGCCTCTTTTTTATTATCTTTAAATTATTTATGGTCGAACATTTGTTTAATGCCGTCAACAGAAGAAAGAACTCCTGTTGCTTCATAAGGCATATAAACAACTTTGTTGTTTTGACCAGATGCAATACCTTTTAATGTTTCTAGGTATTTCATAGCGATTAAGTATTGATCTGGTTTACCTTTGTCGCCGATTGCATTAATGATTAATTCAACTGCTTGTTTTTCACCTTCTGCTTCAAGTACACGAGCTTTTGCAATACCGTCAGCTCTCAAGATTGCGGCTTGTTTTTCACCTTCTGCTTTGTTAATTGCAGCTTCTTTTTCCCCTTGAGCTTGAAGAATTGCAGATTGTTTCATACCTTCTGATTCAAGGATTACAGCACGTTTTTCACGTTCTGCTTTCATTTGTTTTTCCATTGCTGCTTGAATGTCAGCAGGTGGGTTGATGTCTTGAAGTTCTACGCGGTTAACTTTTACACCCCATTTGTTAGTAGCTTCGTCTAAGATTTCTCTTAATTCTTGGTTAATTTGGTCACGAGAAATAAGAGTTTCATCTAAGTCTAATTTACCAACTAATTGTCTCAAGTTTGTTTGAGTCAATTTTTCGATTGCATCTAACAAGTTTGAAATTTCATAAACTGCTGATTTTGCATCAACGATTTGGAAGTATAATAAAGCGTTAATGCTGATTGTAACGTTATCTTTTGTGATTACGTTTTGTCTTGGAAAATCGTAAACAGTTTCTCTTTTGTTAATGCTTTTTAGAATTTTGTTGTAAGTATAAACTTGACCGTCTAAGCCTTTTTGTCTTTCTTTCCACTCAATTCCGCAAGGTGCATCAATGAATGGGATAATGAAGTTTAACCCTGGAGTTAAGGTTTTGTGGTATTTACCTAAACGTTCAATGATAACCTCTTCCATTTGTTTAACAATGATTACACCGAATTTGATGTAAGCAATTGCTAAAACTATTACTAAAATTAATAAAATGTCCATTTTTTCTCCTTATTTTAGTTTAACAAACATAGTTAAACTGTCGTTTTTGATGATTTCAACCTCTGAACCTTCTAGAATTTCTTCGTCATTTAAAGTTCGAGCTTCCCAGCGTTCGCCATAGATTGAAATAGCTCCTTCGTTCTTGTTAATTGTTTTTATAGCTTTTGCAGTTTTGCCGATGTATTGACCTTCCATACCTGTTTCTTGTTCTTTTGTAGCTTTTTGATTTTTAGACAAAAGAGGTCTAAAAATTAAAAGTGAAACAAGTGAGCAAACGGCAAATAATGGCACTAACACTACTTTAGATGTTACCCAAACAGCTACAATTGCTGTAATGAATGCCCCAACAGACATACTTAAAAAGAATGTGAATGGCATAAGCATTTCTAAAATTAGTGTTATAACTCCTGCACAAGCCCAAAATTGCCAAAGAGTCATTTATTATTCTTCTCCTACTAGTTCATTCATAGCGTCAACCATAGCGTCGATGTCGATGCCATGAACTTTAGCGCCAGCTTCTAAGTTTTCAAAGTGAGCTGCTGCGCATCCGATACAACCCATACCGAATTTTTGGAATACTTCAACTGTTTCAGGGTGGTTTTGTACGATTTCCATAATACCCATATCTTTTGTAATTTTTGCCATAATTATTTTCTCCTTATCCTTTGTGTTGACTTAATACAAAATATCATTAAACCTATTCTACAAAATAATCATGAAAATGTAAATAAGATTAAAGATTAATTTTGACAAAAATGTTGACTTTTAAAAAATCGTCATTAAAAAGAGAACATAGGATACCACATAAGCAAGAGAGAAAAAGAGGATAAGATTATGGAACAATTTTTAAGAAACTTTTTTAACAACGATTCAGTATGTTTAGGTCTATGCGATTTACAACGTAAAATTGCAGGGGTAAGTTTTAACAACCCACCAGCACACATGCAAGCACCTGTTCATACTCCACAACCGCAAGTATATCATCAAGCATACGCTCAAGCTTATGCTCAACAACAAGTTCAACCACAACCACAACAAAGAATGTCTTTATCTCAATATTTTGCACAACAACAACGTGAATACGCTGCAAAACAAGCATACGCTTCACAAAAACAAACTATGGTTGCTCCACAACCTTCTCAAAATCCATATAGACAAGTTCAACAACAAACTTTCCAACAATCTTTGAACCAACCACAACAAGCTCAAAGAACTGTTCACGTACAACAATCATCAAACGTAGAATCATATATTCAACAAAGACCTACGCACTCTCAAGCTAAAACAACAACAATAATCAATGGAAATATGAAGAAAGTTATCTCAGCTGCAGTCCCTGCACGCAGATGATTGTTTCAGGCGGGCAACCATGCACTGCCTGCCTGTGTTTCTAAAACGAAGCGCCGATTGCATTTGCAATCGGCGCTTCGCAGTTTTAAATAATATGTGAGAAAGTATTAAAGTAATCTGAAATAACGTTTATAAGCATTGGCAAAATCCACATTAGAATTGCCGCACCAAAAACGGGTTTGAATAGGAAGGACAATTGGAAAACGTTTACTTGCGGTGCAGTTTTTGAAATTACACCCAAGATGATATCTTGTCCTAAAGTTGCTAAAAGTACGGGGGACGCAATTTGAAGCCCCATGTATAAAACGTTTGATGACAAACTTATCAAATAATCCATATTTACAAGTTTGTTTAGTGGGATTGTACTTGCGTAAATCGGAAATATTTCAAAACTTTTGTCTATTGCTTGAAACAACCAATAAGCACCGCCGATTTGTAAGAAAATTACAATACCTAAAACACCGAAAAATCTACCTAAAATAGAAACTTGGCTTGAGGTTGTAGGGTCTAAAACCATTGCTGAAGATAAACCCATTTGCATATTAATCATATCGCCACCGGCTTCAATAGCAGCAAGAATTAATTGTGCCATATAGCCGATAATCATACCGGCAGCAGCGTTTAGAAGTAATGCTAAAAGTAAATCACCATGAGCAGGTTGACCTTGTGGATTTACTAATGGTAAGAAAATTAGTGTCAAAAGGAAGGATAAACCTAATTTCACCAACCCTGGTATTTCTTTTCTATTTAAAACAGGTGCAAATCTTACAAAACCCAACATTCTGGCAAAGATTACTAGCCCACCGCACATATTGGCGATGAACCCAGGAATCAATGAATTAAGTTGTGTAATGAAGCCTTCCATAGTTATTGATTGTTGTACCTATTCATAATTTTTTGAGTTTCCATAAAGTCTGTTTTTGGTTCCATTACGCCAGATGCCTTGTCATAACGTTTAAATTGGTCTTTGCCATGTCTGTTATAACCTGGTTTTCCACTAGTCATACGTTTAAATTCATCTTTGTCTGGCTTTTTAAATTGATCTTGCATTTCATTTGCAAAAGGTCTTGTGTATTTGTAATAATCAGCAGGCAAAACGTAAGTGTCGTTTTTAGGTACAACATTGAACGCCAAAGCCATACCGTCTGTGAATAGATTTGATAAAATTCTAACAAATCCAACACCGCCGATTACAATTACAAGGAATACAGCTAAAATTTTAGGTGCTGCGGCAATAGTTTGTTCTTGAACTTGGGTTACGGCTTGCAAAATACCTACAACAAGACCGATACCAGCGGCTACAAGTACGCAAGGCATTGAGATTGAAAGCATTACGACAAAACCTCTTGCCATATATTCCATTAACATTTCCATAGTTTTTACCTCTTTTATAGTCTATAAGTCTTTAAGTGAATAAGTCAATTACAATTAAATTGATTTTTTAATATAGATAGACTTATCGTCTTAACTCTTATTGTCTTAAAGCTCTTTTAGTTATAACTTTGTACCAGACCCTGAACAATCAATGCCCAGCCGTCAACCGCAATAAAGATAAGCAGTTTGAACGGTAAAGAAATGATTGTTGGTGATAACATGAACATACCTAGTGCTAACAAGATGTTTGCTACAACCAAGTCTAATACGATAAATGGTACGAATACAATGAAACCAATTTCAAAAGCTGTCTTCAATTCACTGATGATGTAAGCTGGAGCAACTTGCCAAATTGTAATTTCATCTGGACTTTCAGGTCTGTCGTTGCCTGAAAGTTCTATAAAGAATGCTAAATCCGTTTCGCGGGTTTGTTTTAGCATAAATTCTTTCAACGGTTTAGAACCTTTTTCGATAGCTACGATTAAGTTCTTTGTTTGTTTGTAAGGTGCTTGACCTTGTTCATAACATTGTTGGAATACAGGTCCCATAGTGTAGAATGTCAAAATCATAGATAAACCGATGATTACAATTGACGGTGGAACTGATTGTGTACCCATCGCAGTTTTTAGCATTGAAAATACGATGATAAATCTTAAAAAACTTGTCATACAAGCGAATACAAACGGCAATATCGAAAACATTGACATTACCAAAAGCATTTGTATAACGGGATTTATATCCTTAAAAATGTCTGACATACTATTTCTACCTTCTTTTTAACCTATTAATAATTTACACCTTGTTCTTCTAAATTAGCTTTGTCAATTTCATCTAATTCGTTAGTATCATTTGTAACTAAGTTGTTAGAGTCTAATTTAGAAATTAAAGTTGTTCTTTCTAAATCTGCTGCAATCAAAAAGCGTTCGTTGCCGGCTTTAATGATGTACAGAGTTTTTCTTGAAGACAAGCCTAAACCGTCTTCAATTGATAACAACCCTTTTTTGTTGCCTGTAAAGTTAGTTATCGCAAACTTTTTATATGCAAATAGAGCGAAACAGATTAGCCCTATCATTGCCATTGTGTATACTGTGAAATTTAAAATGTAGTGTCCCATTTGTTATTCCTTTAATGATTTTTTATTTAAAGTCTATAAGCGGTTAAGCCCTTAAGTGGATAAGTCGAATTACAATCGATTATAAATAGACTTATAGCCTTAATTCTTATAGGCTTAATGTCTTTACTAGATATCTTCGTCATCAAGTTCAAAATCGCTGTAATCGAAATCTTCGTCGCCTTGACCTTCTTCCATAGGCATATCGCCCATTTCTTGCATAGGTTCGCCAACCATTTCGTCTTGATGCATTTCAACATCGCTGTCAGGAATTGGCATTTCTTGTTGCATTTCTGGCATTGGTTGAGGTTCTGGTGTAGACGGTGCATCAGCGAAAATGTGGTTAATTTTCACGCCATAGCGATCGTTTACGATAACAAGTTCGCCTGTTGCAATTGTTTTTTCTTCAACTTTTAGCGTAATGTTGTTGTTGTAAACAGAGCCGATATCTACAACTAAACCGTCTTCGATATTTTTTAATTCGCCCAAAGAAATTTTTACCTTGTCGAATTCTGCGCCCATTTCCACCTGAATACTATCCCAAAGGTTTGCTGGTGGCATATTTGAAGCCATTTCTTCTTCTCCTCCGTTATCTACTGATATAATTAATGCTGGGTTAGGGGCTATCCTAAAATCTCTTGAGTAGCCCATATATCGCAAATTCATAAGCTGAATGTTGCTGTTGTCTAAAACTACAATGTCTTCGACTTCTAATGATTTTAAATCTTGTACTGTGAAACTTGTTGAACCTACTGATATGTCAACATCTACTAAACTACCTAAGAAAGAGTCGTTAGAGAATTTTTGTTCTCCTACTTGAATTTCTTGCGGATTGATTAAAGTGTTTGGAAATGAAACGATAACTTTACCACATCTTCCAGATTCTTCATCTTTAATCATGAAAGTTAAATGCACTGTGTCGAATTTTTTTACTGTGCCGTCGTATTGTTGTGGTGCAAAGTTAGAACTTATAAAATTATATAAATTATCGTTATAAGCCGTTACTAATTTTGCTTCAAGTTCTGTAATTTGGTTGATTTGAAACGCTTTTTTAGAAGGTCCTAAACTTCTTTCTAAGATTACTCTAACGGCTTTGTCAGAGCTTCTGATATAAACCTCGTTTTTGGCATCAACCTTAATTTTGGTAACAAAATAGCTATCATCTTGGAAAAGAGCGTTCATATTTTGACTGACAGAAACAAGTTTGAAGTGTAACCCGCCTAAAAGAAAATCGTCAGACGCGCCTTGTAGTGCATTGTTGAATGCACTATCAAACCAGCTGAATTCAGCCAATAATTTTTTTGTACTTGTACTTAACGCTTCTGTCATTCCCCGTAAGTCCCTTTTGGGTTTAACTTATTACTTTCCCGTTTATAGCATAATTGTATTTCTGTAAAGTGGCATCATTCGTTTAGAGGATTTTATTAGACTTTAAGTCAATAAGCAGTTAAGTGTATAAGTCGAACTATGATTAAAATGACCATTCGATAATAAATGACTTATCGTCTTATCGCCTTAACCCTTATAGCCTTTTCGTCTCAATGCTTTCAAGAACTATTGCATTAATAATTTTTTGTAATACAATTATGGCGTAGATATACTTTTACAAACAAAAGGAGAACTCAAATGAGTGAAAGAAAATTAGTAGGAACAGAAGAAATGTTCAAAAAAGCATTAGCTGGCGGTTATGCTATCGGTGCTTACAACGTTAACAACATGGAAATTTTACAAGGTATTGCAGAAGCAGCTGAAGAAACTCGTTCACCAATCATCTTACAAGTTTCAGCAGGTGCTAGAAAATACGCTAACCAAACATACTTAATCAAATTAGTTGAAGCAGCATTAGCTACAACAACAGTACCTATCGCATTACACTTAGACCACGGTGCAGACTTCGAAATTTGTAAAGCTTGTATCGACGGTGGTTTCTCATCAGTAATGATTGATGGTTCAAGATTCCCATTCGAAGAAAACGTAGCAGTTACTAAGAAAGTAGTTGAATACGCTCACGAAAGAGGAGTTTCAGTAGAAGCTGAACTTGGTAAATTAGCTGGTGTTGAAGATGACGTTAAAGTATCAGACAAAGATGCTAAATATACAAATGTTCACGAAGCAGTTGAATTCGTAAAACAAACAGGTTGTGACTCATTAGCAATCGCTATTGGTACTTCACACGGTGCTTACAAATTCAAAGGTGAAGCTAAATTAGACTTCGACAGATTAAAAGAAATTAAAGATGCATTAAAAGAAGCTGGTTTTGGTGATTACCCAATCGTATTACACGGTTCTTCATCAGTACCAAAAGAATTCGTAGAAAAATGTAACAAATTCGGTGGTAACTTACCAGATGCACAAGGTGTTCCAGAAGATATGTTAAACTACGCTTCTAAACACGGTGTAGCTAAAATCAACATCGATACAGACTTACGTTTAGCTATGACTTCAACTATCAGAGAATTCTTCATCGAACACCCTGAAAAATTCGACCCACGTGAATACATGGGACCTGGTAGAACAGCAGTTAAAGAAATGGTTATGCACAAAATGAGAGACGTATTAGGAACAGCTGGTCACGCTGATGACTAATTCATAACTCAATAAAGCTTATAAACATTGAAAAAGGTTGAAGAGAGAAATCCATTCAACCTTTTTTGTTAAATTATAAGGGTTAAGACTATAAGGCGGTAAGTTATTTATTATCAATGTTTTATTGTCACCCTGAATTTATTTCAGGGTCGCAATATTTATGAGATTCTGAAACAAGTTCAGAATGACA
>CALAFU010000210.1 GCA_937891325.1 uncultured Candidatus Melainabacteria bacterium
TAGTGATAAATTGACCATACATCGTTAAGAGATTTTTGAATAAAAAATTTCTTTATCATTACTCCTCAGACTCCTTAAATTAATACTATCATAAAGAGCGGAAAAATAAAGTTTGCACTTAAATTAAGAATTCGGTATAATGAAAAGCACAAATCATTAGGAGTTTTTATGAATAATCAAAATTTTATTAATATATTATTAGTTGTTTTATTTGTTGTGATTTTAGGCAATTGCTATAATCATTTCCTTAAAGATGACAATAGCATAGAGGAAAATCTTGCATCAACACAAACCGAAGTTCCTCAAACTCAAGAACAAGAGCCATCTCAAGAATCTGAAATACCTTTAAAAGTTCCAGAACCTAAATCAAAAGGCAATATTCAGTATTCTTCTAGCATTTTGACTCAATTAAAAACACAAAAAGAAGTTTCTATTGCAATAAATCCGCCAACAGCATACTCTGGAAGAACACAAGAAAGCATATTAAACGAGCGTAAAGGCTATGTTTCAAAAGTGTTTAATATGCCAAATTACAAACCCATGGAAAGTATTTTTGGCGGAATTGTCAACGGAAAACCTTGGATTGGCTTAAAAGGTGCATATTGTGACGGTTGGCGCACAACAAAAGGCAGAACCGACGGACCTTCTGAAGAAAGCGTATTTATGAACAACCCTCTAGGGCTAGTTATGATTGAAATGCCTTATTATACATATTCTGTTCCAAGTTCTTGCCCTGCAACTGCAAAACTTTTACCAACAAAAATTACCGCATCAAAAGACGCTATCAACGTATATTACAACCTTTCAGCATATCATAACAACTACGTGCAACCAGAAGGGCGAAAATACACAATATATTACCTAAAACCAATAAACGCAAAAGATTTTGGCTATGAATGGGGTTATATTGCAAACTCTAAATATGTTGGATTTTCTGATGAAAACTCAATTATGGATAACGTTTACAACTTCTTAGATTTCATTCACATGGGCGGTGCTTGTCAGGTTGAAGGAGGTTGCAATAACGGTTCTCCAAACCAAAGACCTCTTGAATTCCGTCCAAACGCATTTCCTGCATACATGCAAGTTTATTTGTGGAAGGAACGCCCAGCACACACAACTTCAAACCCTGATATGATTGTTAATCTGTATATGAACTAAAACATTTTTCATAACAAAATTGTACAAAAATTTAATAAGATTTTTTATAAGTTAATTTCGAAATATACTTTATTAAATTTGAATAGATATCAAGCTCTGTATCATTCAAAAGGTAAATATTTTGAATTAGAGCATCTCTTACTTCATTTTTAGATTTGCTTGAATTCACACCAAAGTCTTCTACTGATAGATTTAAGACCTCTAAAATTCTGAAAAAGTTGTTAATTTGCGGAAATTGTTTTCCGTTTTCAATATTGCCTAAGTTTTTTTCAGACATATCAATCTTTTCAGCCAATTCAGCTTGTGTAAACTTTGCTGATTTTCTGGCTTTTTTGATAACTTCGCCTATAAATTTTTTATCATCATAAATCATATCACACCCACTTTTTATAAAAATACATTACATGTGACACCTTTTTAACCATACATGTTTCTTAATTACGACAAACACCACGTATATTTACTTTTAAAATTCACCGA
>CALAFU010000211.1 GCA_937891325.1 uncultured Candidatus Melainabacteria bacterium
AAATTCCATTCTTAAGCTATGCTCCAAAAATTTACATCAGTGCAGTTACAAAACCACGTTTGAACCAAATTTTTGAAAAATCAATGGAAGTTTACGAACAATGCACAAAACGTATTTCAACAGGTTTGTTGAACAAGATTGTAAACGAAGCATACTTATTAAATCCACCTCAAAGCGTTAAAAATAAACGTTTGAAAATTCTTTACACAACTCAAGTTAACGTTAAACCACCAACATTTGTTATCTTTGGTAACAACGCAGACTTAATGAAGGATCATTACAAACGTTACATTGAAAATAAACTGCGTGAAGCGTTCGGTTTCTTTGGAACACCAATTAGAATTTCAGTTAGAGAACGCTCTGATAAGAGAAAATAATTAAAAAAGGGCGGATTTGATTTCATCAAATCCGACTTTTTTACATGCCATATTGTTTTAATTTTCGTCAGGCAATGCCTGACCTACTTGCTTTTTTAAATAAATATTTTACTTTAAATTTCAGTATTCAAGAGATTCTGAAACAAGTTCAGAATGACATTATATTCTAGTCGCTGTTTTTGCGAGCAACTGCAAGACCTGCCGGCAAATCCAATACCTCCATTTGATATTTTGGATTGCCATTAATCGCATCTAAGAAAGGTTTAACCTTTTCTGCGTGAGATGTTACGTTATCTGCACAAATTACAGCACCTTTTTTCAAGTGTTTGTCTAGCAAATTGAAGTATTCAATATATTGAGATTTGTTTGCATCAATAAACACAAAGTCGATAACTTCATCTTCCGGAAGTCGTTCTAAAATACCAATTGCAGAGCCTTCTTTTGTTGTAATAATATCCATTACACCGCAAGTTTTGAAGTTTTCTTCTGCTAAAACTCTACGTTTTTCATAAAATTCAATAGTTGTAAGGTGTCCGCCTGTTTCTTTTAGGGCTTTTGCCAACCAAATTCCAGAATAGCCGTTAGAAGTTCCGATTTCATAAGCATTTTGGGCATTGCAAATTTTAACAAGCATATTTAAGAAATTACCTGTTTCTCTTGCTACATTCCAAAATTCGTTTTGTGTTTCTTCTAGTCTTTTAAAAACTACTTCTGTTGTGCTATCCATAATTAAATCTTTTTCACCCTATTTGTAACTGCCAACTCACTTACAGGAATATCCATTGGTAATGTTTTTATAACCTGTTTTCTATCCAAATTCAAAACTGAATATTTGCCAGCCTTTGCATCTGTAATTATTGCTAAATTTGTATTTGGAACTTTATATATTTTTGTAGAAAATCCATTTGTATTCAATTTTATTGTTGCTGTAATTTTATCAGTTTGAGTGTTCAAAACTTGTACAACACTGTTTTCAGCGCTTAGAATATATAAATTATTAAAGTAAACAAACATATCCACAGGCTTTGGAGAAACTTCAAACTCATCAGCAAGTGTCATTGTTGCATAATCGACAATTGCAACTCTGCTTTTTGTTCTACTTGCTAAATAAATTTTGTTTTGAGAGTACGCAATTGCAGAAACATTAGGAAAAATACCAACTTCTTTAATTGTGTAATCATTATCTAATTCTACACACCAAACATCATTTGTCGCTTGGTCAACGTAAATTATTTTTGTTGCTTTATCAGCAAGTGTAAGTTTTGTACATCTGCCATTAACTTGAATTTTTTGTTTCATTTGCATTTTGTTTAAATCAATTACATAAATTGAAGAAGTGCTTGGAGTTGAAACATAAGCAAGTTTGTTAATTTCATCTATAACTATTTCTTCTGGTTGAGCATCAAATTCAAAACATTTGATAACCGCTTCATCTGCCAAAGAAATAACGTTCATTGCATTGATATCATAAGTTGTAACCATCAAAAATCTATTTTGATAAACCTTCATATCAATAGGAATAGAGTTCAAGCTCAAAGCATATTCAGGTCTTGAGCTTCCTGCTGGAACGACATGAACATTTTTTGAATGACAAGTGATTACGTACATATTTTTGTTTCTCAATTGTGGAATTGTCGAAACAACATCTTTTTTAACCTCTGTATGAACAGTCTTTTCTTCTTTTGTATATTCTGATTTAACCTTCAATACATCTTGTTCTGTTGTAATTCTCAAGCCACCAATAATACCCTTGATATTTTCTGGAACAGTCAAATTTTTTGGAACTAACAAATCTTGTGGCAAAAGACCTGTTTTAACTTCTAAAAATGGGTCACTTTGGTATAAAACAGAACGTTTACCGTCTTTTTCTATAACCTTCAAAAGTACAAAATCGTTGTTCAAAACAAGAATGTCAGGCATATCCTTTAATGTTTTGTTCGCCGGAACTGATTTTTTTACTGAAATTGTAGCCGGTTTTAAAATTTTTGCAGGATACAGTGGCAAATATAAATTATCTCGAATAGTAATTAAACCATCAAAACGAATTTCTGCCGCTGGTTGTTCCTTTTTAATATATCCCACAACTTCTGCCGGTAGAGTTGCCGCAGAAGCTGACATAGCTCCTACAAACATAACCATAAGAGTTATTATCAGTTTACGCATTATTGGAATACCCCTTTAACCTTTTCTTTTAATGTATCTTGAGCTTTTTTGCCGGTATTAATTTCATATAAACGTTTATACAAACTTCTTTCTTCATCTGTAAGTTTTGTTGGAACTTTAACATTTACTACCAAAATATGGTCGCCCCTATGACTTGGTTTTTGAATATGAGGTACACCAGCACCTTTAATCTTAATCAAATTACCACTTTGAATACCTGCTTGAACTTGAACTTTCTTTTCTCCATCAACAGTTTTTACCATAATTTCATCACCCAAAGCAGCTTGAGCAGGAGAAATTTCTAGTTGAGTTATAATATTTATACCGTCTCGGTTAAAGTGTTCAGAAGGTTTTACGTGCAATACAACGTATAAATCACCCGCTGGACCACCGTTTATACCACAATCACCTTCACCAGCTAAACGCATTTTGGACATATTATCAACACCCGCTGGAATTTTAACTTCTAATGTTTTTTCAACTTCTACACGGCCTTTACCATGACATAATTCACAAGGTTCTTCAATCTTTTTGCCTGTACCGCGACAATCAGGACAAGCAGTAACTTGTGTAAAATGTCCCAAAATTGTTTGAGTTGTTTGTTGAATTTTACCAGAACCGCCACAAGTAGGACAAATCTTTGGAGTAGTACCTGCTTTTGCACCGCTACCATGACAGTCTTTACATACCTCTAAGTGGTCAATTTTGATTTCTTTTTTACAACCGAAAACGGCTTCTTCAAATTCTAATTCTACATCTACGCGTAAATCTTCGCCTTGACGTGGAGCATTTGGATCAGCTTGTCTTTGAGAGAAACCGCCAAATCCATCAAAGAATGATGCAAAAATATCGTTTAAATCACCAAATCCACCTGCAAATGGACCACCTGTATCAAAGCCGGCATTCTTCAAACCGTCTTCACCAAATCGGTCATAAGTTGCGCGTTTGTCATCGTCCATTAGAGTTTCGTACGCTTTACCGATTTCTTTGAATTTATCTTCCGCATCTGGTGCTTTATTTACGTCAGGGTGATATTTACGTGCCATTTTTCTAAATGCACTTTTAATTTCATCTTTAGTAGCGTTTCTATCTACCCCTAGCGTTTCGTAATAATCTGCCATTCTTAATTAACTAACCTTTCCAACTTGTGGTTTTAAAAATGCCGTGATTTTCACACGGCATTAAATTCATACACTTATTCTGCTGAAGCTACATTTACCAATGAAGCTCTTAAAACTTTGTCACCTACTTTGTAACCCTTTTGAAGTTCGTTTATAATTGTTCCTTCTGGGTGTTCGTTTGTTGGTGTTTGCATTACTGCTTCATGAAAATTAGGGTCAAATTCTTTACCCTCAGTTTCTATAACTTCTAAGCCTAATTTTGCCAAAGTATCCTTCATTTGTTTCATAACTAAATTGAAACTTTCTTTAACCTTTTGACAATCTTCAATATTTTCAACAGCTTTTTGACCTCTATCAAAGTTATCCAAAACTTCAATAAGTTGTTTTAAAGTGTTTACTGCGCCATATTTCAACAAATCTTCTCTTTCTTGAGCTTGACGTTTTCTAAAGTTTTCAAAGTCTGCTGCAAGTCTGATGTATTTGTTGTTTAATTCATCATATTTTGCTTGAAGTTCATTATCTTTTGAACCTTCTTTTACTTCAATTTGTTCAGCTTCTTTGTTTTCTTCTGTTTTTGCAGTGTTGTCTAAATCCATATCCTTGTTAAATGGATTTGATTCAGTTGTTTCTTCATGTTTTTTCTTATGTGACATTTTACCCGCCTTCATAAAATATTATACAACTTTAATTATATGCCATCAATCAAGATAAACAATGAATATTTATTATTTTTTAATAATTCAACCGAAAATTAATGGAAATATTAATTTTTCATTAATAAATCTCCTAATTTGAATTTTTTGAAGTATAAATGTATTATCAAAAGTCTAAGATATTAAAGTAGGAGGCATAAAAAATGAAAATTAGACCAATCGGTGACAGAATTGTAATTAAAGTTATTGAAGATACAGCGCAAACTGAAGGCGGAATTTTTATTCCAGATAGCGCAAAAGAAAAACCACAAAAAGGTGAAGTTGTAGCAGTAGGCGAAGGTAAAACTTTAGACAGCGGTGAAAAAGCACCTGTATCAGTTAAAGTTGGTGAAACTATCATCTATGAAAAATACGCTGGCAGAGATATCAAAATCGACGGCGAAACTCTAAAAATCTTATCAACATCAGATGTTTTAGGTGTTTTAGAATAATTTTCTTATCGACTTAACATCTTATAGTCTTAACGACTTAAAATAAAAGTTATTACATTATTTATAAAGGAAAAATGAAAAATGGCTAAAAGAATTGTATTTCAAGAAGAAGCTCGTAAATCATTGTTAAAAGGTATCGATGCAGTAGCTGATGCCGTAAAAGTTACATTAGGACCTAAAGGTAGAAATGTAATTTTAGAAAAGAAATATGGCGCACCTCAAATCGTTAACGACGGTGTTACAATCGCTAAAGAAATCGAATTAAAAGACGGTTTAGAAAATGCAGGCGCTCAATTATTAAAAGAAGTTTCATCAAAAACTAACGATGTAGCTGGTGACGGTACAACAACAGCATCAGTTTTGGCTCAAGCAATCGTTAGAGAAGGTTTGAAAAACTTAACTGCTGGTGCTAACCCAATGTCTATCAAACGTGGTATTGACAAAGCAGTTGAATATTCAGTAGAAAAAATTAAATCTATGTCAAAAGCAGTTGCTACAAAAGAAGAAATCGCTCAAGTTGCAGCAATTTCAGCTGGTAACAACTCTGAAATCGGTGAATTAATCGCTGAAGCAATGGAAAAAGTTGGTAATGAAGGTGTTATCACAGTTGAAGAAAGCAAATCTTTCGGTACAAACTTAAAAGTTGTTGAAGGTATGCAATTCGACAAAGGTTACATTTCACCATACTTCGTAACTGATGCTGAAAGAATGGAAGCTGTTTTAGAAGACGCTTACGTTTTATGTGTAAACAAAAAAATCAACTTAATCCAAGACTTAGTTCCAATCCTTGAACAAGTTGCAAGAGAAGGTAAATCATTATTGTTAATCGCTGAAGATGTTGAAGGTGAAGCATTAGCAACATTAGTAGTTAACACAATGAGAAAAGTTATCAGAGCCGTTGCAGTTAAAGCTCCTGGTTTCGGTGATAGAAGAAAAGCTATGTTAGAAGATATCGCTATCTTAACAGGTGGTCAAATGTTCACTGAAGAATTAGGAACAAAATTAGAAAACTTAACTATCGATATGATGGGTACAGCAAAACGTGTAACAGTTTCTAAAGATGAAACAACTATCGTAGTTGGTGATTCAACAAAAGCTGCAGTTCAAGAAAGAATTTCTTTAATTAAGAAACAAATTGAACAATCTGATTCTGAATATGACAAAGAAAAATTACAAGAACGTATCGCTAAATTATCTGGCGGTGTTGCAGTAATCGAAGTTGGTGCAGCAACAGAAGTTGAATTAAAAGAAAGAAAATTAAGAATTGAAGATGCTCTAAACGCAACAAGAGCTGCTAACGAAGAAGGTATCGTTCCTGGTGGTGGTGTTGCATTATTAAGAGTTCAACAATACTTAGAAGAAAAATTAAACTCAGAAGAATTTGCTCTAGATGATGAAAAAATCGGCTACAAGATTTTAACAGCAGCTCTAGATATTCCTCTAAGATTAATCGCTAACAACGCTGGCGCATCTTCTGACGTTGTAGTTGAAACAGTTAAAGCTGAAAAAGACTCTTATGGTTACGATGCATTATTAAACACATATACAGATATGTTCAAATCAGGTATCGTAGACCCTGCAAAAGTAACTCGTTCAGCATTGGAAAACGCAGCATCAATCGCAGCAATGTTGTTAACAACAGAAGCCGCAGTTGTAGATATTCCAGAAGAAAAAGCTGCAACTCCTGACATGTCAGCTATGGCTGGTATGGGCGGAATGGGCGGTATGATGTAGCGAACCCAGCCCGAAGTATCGAGGACATTGCGAATGACAACGATAGTGAAATGAGCAACTTGTCCGAGTGAAACAATAATCCAAGACAATAACTACATCTACTGTAAAAACTACAAAAGGCGGTGATTTCATCACCGTCTTTTTTACATCTTGAAAAACATATTACAATGTGTTATAATGTAATACAAAGTATTACAGGAGTTTTTTATGGTTTCAGAACAAATTTCACTTAGAATATCTAAAGAATCAAAAGAAAAATTAGAACTATTAGCAAAATCAACAGGCAGAAGTAAAAATTTTTTGGCACAAGATGCCATTGATAAATATTTAGAACTTGAATCTTGGCAAATTTCAGCTATTCAAGAAGGCATAAAGCAAATCAACAACGGACAATTTGTTTCTATTAACGATGTCAAAAAAGATTGGGACATTGAATAATGAACATAAATTTTTCAAAAGCATCTGTTGAAGATTTACAGTCAATCAAAAAATATATTTATGCGGATAATAAATTTGCCGCAAAAGAGGTAGTAGAATATATCATTAAAAACATTGAAACTGTTATTTTAAATAACACAGCAATAGGTAAAGCAGGTAGAGTTCTTAGTACAAGAGAACTTTGCCTGACAAAATATCCCTACATAATAGTCTATCGAGTTAAAGAACAACAACTATTTATTGTAAGGATATTACATTCTTCAAGAAAGTGGGAATAAAAAAGGCGGTGATTTCATCACCGCCTTTTTTATTAAAAATATTTTATTTTTGAATTAAAACATAAGAGCCTGGTTTAACTTCCTTTGATAATTGAACGATTACATCATTATCCATTCTCATACAACCATGAGATGCATAAGTTCCGATGCTCGCAGGGTTATTATTACCGTGGATAAATTCACCATTTGAGCCTAAATCCTTACCTGTTTTTGGATCAATTGTTGTTAAAATCAATATTTTTGGACCATAAGCCTTTGGACTTTTACGTCTCTTTGTTCCTGCAGGAGCTTCGGTGTACGGATATGTTTCAATATGAGAAACTTTTCTCAAACCTGTACTTGTTGGTGAAGTCTTTTTACCTGAAGCAACTTGGTAAACTTCAAACGCTTTGCCTTCTTTGTCATATCTATATAACCTATTTTCGCTCAAATCAACTACAATTGCTGCATTTTGCTTTTTGCCTGCAACTTCAATTTGAGATGATGGAGCATTTGATAAAATTGCTTTATCGTGTTTATCAATTCTTTTTAGCGGAGTTTGTGTTGTTTGTTGAACAGACAAACCTTCCATTTCGCTCATTGCATCAGCTTGTGATTGAGAAGCTGAAAAAATGCTACTAGCTTCTGATTGCTGAGCCTTTGTTGCACCAACATTTTGAGCCATATTTGTATTAAAAGAAATTTCATTAACTTTAACCATAAATTTCTCCTTTCAATTTGTTATTATTGTAGCACAAATTTTAAAAATAGGTATAAAATATTTTTTTGTTATAATTTCTTTAGAAACGAGGAAGAAATATGAAAAACATTTTAGTTATAAATTTTGGCGGAATTGGTGATGAAATCTTATTTTTACCAACATTAATTTCATTAAAAAAAGCATTTCCGGAAAGCAAAATAACTTTATGCTTAGAACCAAGAAGCAAAGGTATTAAGGATTTAACAAACACCATTGACGATTTAATTTTAATCAACCCAAAAGGTAAAAATAAGTATATTGAAATGCTAAAATTATTATTTAAAGCTCGTTTTGGCAAGTTTGATTTAGTAATTTCTGCTGGCGGAAACAAACTTATAAGCATTTTACTATTCTTAACAGGAATAAAAGAACGTTACGGCTACAACACAGGTAAATTAAGTGAAAAATTATTGACAAAAGCCGTACCATTAAACAAACAACAATATGCCTCTTTAATGTATCACGACTTGATTAGAGACATTACAGATATAAGAACAGATGTTCCTGAAATCACGCTTGAAAAAGGTGAAAAAGTTCCAAATTCAGTACTTATTCACCCAGGAGTAAGCAAATTAAGTGTTCAAAAAAATATGATTAAAACTATCACTCCTGAAATTTGGGCTGATGTTATTAAAATTTTACTAGATAACGGCAAACACATAACCTTGACAGGTGGACCTGATGATAAAGAGGTTGTAGACAAGATTTTATCTATCATTGAGCCATTAAACAATCCTAATTTTGAAAACTATTATGGTAAAACAAAAAATCTAATGGATTTAGCAAAATTAATCACAAAATATGAAAAATTTGTATGTTCAGATTCTGCACCACTACACATTGGCGTAGGCACAAGAACTAGAACTTATGCTATTTTTGGCTCTACTGATGACAAAAAACTTATTCCACAGGCAGATTTTGTTACAGCCCTAAAAACAAATGATGATTGCCCAATCAAACCTTGTTTATGGGATCACAGACAAACAACTTGTGAAAAATTGTCATGCTTAAAGTTTAAAGCCGAAGATATTGCGGACGAAATCTTGAAGTAAAAGTTAACAAAACTTAATGTTAAAAGTACCGTTTTTCATGGTTTTCAGATATTTTAAGCCCTCAAAAGTACTAAAATAGAAAATCTCATATTTTTGTGATATGCTATTATTTGCAAACGTGTAGTTTGCCTTAGAGTACACAAAAAACAGAAGGAATTAAAGATTATGTCATTACCATCAGTTGCATACTTGTCAATGGAAATTGCATTAGACCAATCTTTAAGCACATATTCAGGTGGTTTAGGTTTCTTAGCTGGTTCCCACATGTTATCAGCTGGTTACTTACAAATGCCAATGGTAGGTGTTACAATGCTTTGGTCTTACGGTTATTATGACCAACGAATTGGCGAAAACGGACAAGTAGAAGTTTCTTACATTAGAAAATACTATGACTATTTAACTGATTTAGGTGTTCAAGTAGAAGTTGACACATTCGGTGAAAAAGTTAAAGTTAAGGCTTACAGAGTAGAACCTGAATTATTCGGTGCTTGCCCTGTATACTTATTAACAACTGATATCGATGGTAACAGCGATTGGGCTAGAAGCATTTCTCACAGATTATATGACGGAAATGAAAAAATCAGAATTGCTCAAGAAACTGTATTAGGTATCGGTGGTATCAAAATTTTACAAGCAATGAGATACAAATTCGATGTTATCCACATGAACGAAGGTCACGCATTGCCAGCAGCTTTTGAATTATTAAGACAATTCAAAGGTGATATTGAAGAAGTTAAGAAAAGAACAGTCTTCACAACTCACACACCGGTAGCAGCAGGTAACGAAGTTCACTGGATTGATACATTAATGGAAGGTGGATTCTTCGCAGGTTGTTCAAGAGAAAAAGCTATCGAATTAGGTGGCGAAAACTTCTCTCTAACAGTTGCAGCATTAAGAATGAGCCGTATCGCAAACGCTGTATCACAATTACACGGTCTTGTTTCAAACAAAATGTGGGATTGGGTTGAAGGCAGATGCCCTATCAGGGCTATTACAAACGCTGTAAACTTACACTATTGGCAAGATAAGAGAATGAATGGTGACAAATCATTTGAAGAATTGCTTGCAGCAAAACGTGAAATGAAACAAGAATTGTTCAAATTCATTGCTAACAAAGCAGGTAAGAGATTTGACCCAGATGTATTAACAATCACTTGGGCAAGACGATTTGCTGATTACAAACGTGCTTGGTTAATCTTAATGGATAAAGACCGCATTACAAAATTATTAGATAACAACAAGTTACAATTAATTTTCGCTGGTAAATTCCACCCAGATGATGTTATGGGTAAAGAAATGTTCAACAAATTATTGAACAGATCTCACTCAATGAAAAACATGGTTGTATTACCAGGTTATGAATTACAATTAAGCGGTATGTTGAAACGTGGTTCTGATATTTGGTTAAATACACCATTAAGACCATTTGAAGCATCAGGTACTTCTGGTATGAGTGCTAACGCAAATGGTGCATTACACTTATCAACTTATGACGGTTGGACAGTTGAAGGTACATTCAACGGCGTTAACGGTTACACAATCGAATACGAAGGATTAGACGACGAAATTCCATGGGAAGAACGTCATTGGAAAGATCACGAATACATGATGAATGTAATCGAAAAAGAAATCATTCCAACTTACTACCATAACAAAGAAGAATGGGCTCGTATGATGCGTCAAGCAATCAGAACAGCTGAAGCATACTTCAATTCTGACCGTATGGTAATTGAATATTACAACAGAATTTATCGCTCTATCGCTCACGATACAGAAGGCGCTGGAAAAGATAAAGCTGATGTTAACTTGACAAGACCAACATTTGATGCTTGGACATTCGCTAACATCAAATAGTTGACAAAAGTCTAACTTAAAAACGGAGTTTGCAAAAACTCCGTTTTTTTATAAGTACATTGAAAATTAAATAGGGACGCCCTAACCTTACACTGCCTCACACCTTATAATGTAACAATAAGGGGCAGAAAGGAGGTCAAATGCAAAGCACTATAATAAAAAGTGCCATCAACGTACTGATAGCACTTTTACAAATTATTCTGTTATTTGTATAGGGTGTAACACGACTGATTAGGTTGTAACGGACTTAATCAGTCCCCTATATTTTTATTATAACATATTTCATAAAGATTTCAAGAGGTAGCAATGGTTTGCAAAGTTCTAACATCGACAGTTATTGGCTTAGATGCTTACAAAATTGAGGTTGAAGTTGATTTAGTCAATTCACTTCCTTCAGTTTCAATTGTAGGTTTGCCTGATGCTGCAGTAAATGAAGCTAGAGAAAGAGTTCGTTCTGCAATAAAGAATTCATCTTTTTCTTTTCCACAAAAGAAAGTTGTAGTAAACCTTGCACCTGCTGACATTAAAAAAGAGGGTACAAATTTTGACTTACCAATTGCAGTTGGAATTTTGATTGAGGAAGGCGTTATTCAAGAAGAAAAAACTCAAGGTGTTGCTTTCATTGGTGAGTTATCTCTTGACGGAACTTTACGAAGCATTATTGGGGTACTTCCGCATGTTCTAGGATTAAAAAATTCTGGTGTAAAGACTGTTATTGTACCAAAAGAAAATGCAAAAGAAGCCTCTCTTGCAGACGGCATAACTGTTTTAAGTGCAAATAATTTGAACGAAGTCGTAAATAATTTTATTGAAACACCTTTAGAGGTTGTTAAAACAAATGTTGATGAGTATCTTGCAAAAGGTGTTGAAGAAAGCTATTTGTACGATTTTAAAGACGTAAAAGGTCAACAAAAAGCCAAAAAAGCATTAGAAATTGCAGCCGCAGGCGGTCATAACATGATTATGGTTGGAACTCCTGGGTCTGGTAAAACGCTTATGGCAAAATGTTTTGCCTCAATTTTACCGTCATTGGAATTATCTGAAGCACTTGAACTAACTAAAATTTACAGTGTTTCTGGACTTTTGGCAAACAACGAACCTTTAATGGTAAAACGCCCATTTAGAGCGGTTCACCACACAGCTTCTGCAAACGGAATTATTGGTGGCGGAACAAATCCAAAACCTGGCGAAATCACACTTGCCCATAGAGGAGTTTTGTTCTTAGACGAAATTGTAGAATTTCCTAGAAACGTGCTTGAAGTTTTACGCCAACCACTTGAAGACGGCGAAGTTGTAATTTCAAGAGCAAAACATTCAATAAAATATCCTGCTGATTTCATGCTACTTGCTGCGATGAATCCTTGTCCTTGCGGATATTTGGGAGATAAAGAAAAACATTGTACATGTACTGAATATCAAATTAATCGTTATCGAGCAAAACTTTCAGGACCTCTTTTGGATAGAATTGATATACAAATTGATGTTCCAAGATTGACTACTGATGAACTTTTGAACACCAATACAGAGGCTGAATGTTCGGCAGACATCAGAAAAAGAGTAATAAACGCAAGAAAAATTCAAAAAGAACGATATAAAGAGGTTGGAATTCTAACAAATTCTCAACTTACGGCTGATATGGTCAAAAAATATTGTCAAATTGATGAAAGTTCAAAAGAAATTTTAAAACTTGCAGTTACTAAATATCAACTTTCTGGACGTCGTTATGACAGAGTTTTGAAACTTTCAAGGACAATTGCTGATTTAGACAATTCTGAAATTATAACAACAAAACATATAACTCAAGCTCTACAATATAGATTTAGCGAACAAATAAACTAATCATTTTCTTTTGAAAGCATCTTCGGGGTGTGCAGAATTTGAACAGATAATTTCGTAATATTCGTTTTTATCAATATTTACGCCCATATTTTTGATGTTAATTTTTAACTTTTTTTTCTTTTTCTTTTTTTCGTCCATAAATTTATTATACTACAATCTAAGTTTATGGTAGAATTTTCGTATGAGAAAAAAAGTTTTTATCGACACAATGGGTTGTCAAATGAACAAATCAGACACAGAAAGAATGCTTGGTATGTTGTCATACTTAGGTTATGACGAAACAAAAGAGCCTAAAGATGCTGATTTATTAATGATTAATACATGCTCTATTCGCCAATTAAGTGAAGACAAAGCGTTTAGTGAACTTGGCACATGGGGCAAATGGAAACGAGAAGGCAAAGATATTAAAATTGCACTTTGCGGTTGCGTAGCTCAACAAAAGCAAAAAGAAGTTTTTCATCGTGCGCCATACGTTGATTTAGTAATCGGAACTCACAATGTTTACCAATTGCCAGATTTAATCAAACGTATTGAAAGTGGCGAAACTCACGTTTGCGAATGTCCTGAAACTCCGTATGGTGAAAGCGACATTGAAATTAAACGTGTAAAAGGCGTTAATGCTTGGATTCCAATTACAGAAGGCTGTAACAACTTCTGCACATATTGTATTGTTCCATACACTCGTGGTAGAGAACGTTCTAGAGATTCTGAAACAATTATTAAAGAAGCAAAAGATGCATTAGCACAAGGTTTTAAAGAAATTACTTTATTAGGCCAAAATGTTGACAGCTACGGCAAAGACTTTAAAGACCGTGAATATAGACTTGCGGATTTATTGACTGAATTAAACGCACTTGAAGGCGATTTTTGGATTAGATTTGTAACCTCTTATCCAACAGATATTACAGACAATTTAATTGAAACAGCTGTAAAATTAGACAAAGTTTGCGAATACTTCCATATTCCAATGCAATCTGGTTCAAGCGAAGTTCTAAAGAAAATGAATAGACGTTACAACAGAGAAGAATATGCGCAAATTGCAACAAAAATTCGCGAAATGGTTCCAGATGTAACAATCACAAGTGACTTTATTGCAGGTTTTCCAGGGGAAACAGAAGAACAATTCCAAGAAACCTTAACTGCAATGGAAGAATTGAATTTAGACTATTCAAACACAGCAGCATACTCACCTCGTGAAAAAACAGTTGCTGCCAAATGGGTTGATAAATTTATTCCAGAAGACGTTAAAACAGAACGTTTGAAACGATTAAACGACAAAAACAAGGAATGTTGTTTAAAATCTAACAAAAAATATGTTGGCAGAGAACTTAATGTTTTAATCGAAAACTTTGAAAATCACAAGGGCAAAAACGTTATCACAGGCAGAACACGAAACAACAAAATCGTTCACATACCTTATGACAAAGACCTTACAGGTGAATTTGTGAAAGTTAAGATTACAGGTGCCAAAACTTGGTACATTAACGGTGAATTAATTAACAAATAAATTTATTGCATTAATTTTAAAAATATGATACGATAAATTTGTTAGCAGAGGTAAAAATGATTAAGCAGAAAAAAGCTAAAATAATCATCGTACCAAGTTTGAAAAATCAAACTGAAATTGCTGACAACCAAATAAATAAAGTGTAAAAAGAACCCTCAATCGGGTTCTTTTTTTATTGCTTTTGACAACTAAATAAAGAAAGATGTAAACAAAACTTAAAACTACTTGCATATTTACTACAAAAGTAGTAATATAATAAAGTAAAGTTTTTCGGTAGAGGTACACAGGATATGACAGAAAATTATTGCGAAGCGCTTGGGTATGGCGCAAACAAATACCACGTAGAAATGGAGAATGTTGGTAATATAGTTGCAACAACTCTTTACAAGGACGGTAAAATCGTTTTGTACGAAGAAACTACAAAAGAGGTTAGACACCTTAAAGACTACGGTGACTTTGAAGTTACTAAAGTTTTAAAAAGAATACATTTTGATGAAAACGGAAATATAAGAAGATAGAGCAAAAATTTTTAGGTTAAAAATTTTTGCTCTACTTATTTTCGAGTTATTTTATTTGCACTTATGTAGTAAATATTGTACAATAGGCTTATTACAAAAGAAGGATTTGCGTTATGAGTAAAATTAAGTTAGGCTTAATAGGCTTAGGTACAGTTGGTGGTGGTGTTTTCAAAGTTTTACAAAACTTTCCAGATGTTGAAATCACAAAAATTGCCGTAAAAAATATTGATAAACCTAGAAATATTGAAGGTTTAGACCGTGCAATACTTACTACAGACCCTTATGAAATAGTCAACAACCCTGAAATTACTGTTATAGCAGAGCTTATTGGCGGTGTTCACCCAGCTTATGAATTGATAAAAAAAGCTATTGAAAACGGCAAACATGTTGTCACTGCTAACAAAGAACTTTTGGCAAAACATGGGGAAGAACTTTTCAATTACGCAGAACAACATAACGTTGTAATCCTTTATGAAGCAGCTATTGCTGGCGGTATTCCTTTAATCATGCCGATTAAAACAATTCTTGCTGGTAACAAAATTACAAAAATTGAAGCAATTTTAAACGGAACAACAAACTACATTTTAACAAATATGGACGAAAACCAAGCATCTTATGAAACAGTTTTGAAAGAAGCGCAAGAACTTGGCTATGCAGAAGCTGACCCAACAGGTGATGTAGAAGGTTTTGATTCAGCATATAAACTTACAACCCTTGCAACAATTACGTTTAACAAACGTGTTAAGTTGGAAAATGTTTACAGAGAAGGTATTACAAAAATCAAATCAGAAGATATCAAATATGCAAACGAATTAGGTTATAAAATCAAATTAGTTGCTTATGCACATATTGACGAAAATGATAACGCTGACGTTAGAGTTCACCCTATGTTTGTAAGCAAAGATGAAACTTTAGCACACATAAATTTCGTTAAAAATGCAATTGCCCTAACAGGTTCACCTGTTGGCAAAATCACACTTTCAGGCGCAGGCGCAGGTGAAATGCCAACTGCAAGCTCTGTTGTCGGAGATATTTTGGCAATTGAAAGAGAATATGGTACAACTGATTATATTTTGCCTATGATGCGTTGTAAACACGCTCATAACACTGTTGCCAAGATGATTCCAATTGATAAAACTGAAAACAAATATTACTTACGAATAATTGCAAATGACAAAATCGGTGGAATTGCTGATATAACAGAGCATTTTGCAGAAAGAAAAATCAGTATTGAATCAATATTAATGAAAGAAATTAAAGAAAACAACACAGCTGAAATCGTTATCGTTACAGATAAGTGCAAAGAAAACTCAATAAAAGAACTTAAAAACGATTTTGATATGCACAGTTGCGTAAAAGAATTGGCAAGCATGATTAGAATAAACTGTTAGAAAGGCGAAAAATGACTTATTATAAAGGTTTAATTGACAAATATAGAGAATATTTACCTGTAAACGAATTTACACCAATTGTAACTCTGAATGAAGGTAATACACCCCTAATTAAGGCTGATAACTTGGCTCGTAAGTTAGAATTGGATGCAGAAATTTATTTAAAATTTGAAGGCTCAAATCCAACAGGTAGTTTTAAAGATCGTGGAATGACAATGGCTGCAACAAAGGCCAAAGAAGCTGGTTCAAACGCAATTATTTGCGCATCAACAGGCAATACAAGTGCTTCAGCCGCAGCTTATGGTGCAAGAGCAGGTTTAAAAACTTATGTATTAATTCCAGACGGCTACATTGCACTAGGCAAACTTTCTCAAGCAATGATGTATGGCGCTGAAATTATCGCAATCCAAGGTAATTTTGACCAAGCATTAGAGGTTGTAAGAAAAATTTCAGAAGAATACCCTATTACTTTGGTAAATTCAGTAAACCCATATAGAATTGAAGGTCAAAAAACAGGTGCATTTGAAATTTGTGATGCGTTAGGTCAAGCTCCTGATTATCACTTCATTCCTGTCGGCAATGCGGGTAACATTACTGCTTATTGGAAAGGTTATAAAGAATATAACGAAAAAGGTAAAATCAATAACTTACCTAAAATGATGGGCTTTGAAGCAGAAGGTGCAGCCGCAATTGTTCGTGGCGAACGAATTATGAATCCTGAGACTATCGCAACTGCAATTCGTATTGGTAATCCTGCAAGTTGGGAAAAAGCAGAAGCAGCAAGAGACGAAAGCAAGGGCACAATTTCATCTGTAAATGATGATGAAATTATGGCAGCATACAAACTAATTGCAAATTGCGAAGGCGTTTTAGCAGAACCCGCAAGTGCCGCATCAGTAGCTGGTTTAATCAAATGTAGACATACTATCAAAACAGGTGCAAAATGCGTTTGTATTTTGACAGGTAACGGCTTAAAAGACCCTGACAATGCAATCAAATACTCTGGTACTGAGGTTAAAAAGACATCAGCAGATATCAAAGATATTTTAAAAGTAATGTCATTCTAATTGCTTTTTAAGGTAATTAAAACATCCGGTTCATACATTTCAACAGATTGAATTGTATAATTTTTTGATGCGCTAATTTCCTCAATATCACGTCCAGAATAAGCACTTTTTGCTGAATTATCGCCAACAATTTTTGGAGCTACAAATTGATAAATTTTGTCAACCAAATTTTGCTCTATTAATTGTCCATTAAGCGTTCCACCAGCCTCAACAAAAACCGAACGCAGACCTAAATCATATAATTTTTCAAATAATTCTTGCAAATTTAATTTATTATTTTCTTCTGAAATATTTATAATTTCGACATTTTCAGGAGTTTTAGGTAAATCCTTTTGAGTCGTCGCAACGTAAATTTTTCCTGTTTTAAAATATTGCATAGAAAAATCACATTTTAATTCTCTATCTAGCAAAACCTTTGTTTTACATTCAAATTTTGGATTATCTATTAAAACAGTTGAAGAGGTTGTTAAAACACAATCATAGGCATTTCTAAGTTCCATAACCTTTTCACGCGCAAGAGCTGAAGTTATCCATTTTGAGCTACCTGTTTTTGTCGCAATCTTACCGTCTAGTGTTGTTGCAGTTTTTAAAGAAACAAAAAGTTTGTGTTCTTGCATATTTTTTATAAAAATTTCATTCAGCTCTTTTGCTTCTTTTTCTAAAACACCTTCTACAACCTCAATACCTGCGTTTTGAAGTTTTTTGATACCATTTCCGGCAACAATCGGATTTACATCACGCATCGCAATAACAACTTTTTTCAAACCTCTTTCTACTATCAAATCGGCACAAGGTGGAGTTTTTCCATAATGCGAACAAGGTTCTAAATTTACTACCAAAGTGCCACCAACGGCATCTTTTTCACCTAATTTTAGCAAAGCATCACGTTCCGCGTGGTTTTCACCATATTTTTTGTGATAACCTGTTGAAATTTCGTTTCCATTTTTATCTAGCACAACACAACCCACAAGAGGATTAGGAGATACATTACCTTCTCCCATTTTTGCTAGCTCAAAACATTTTTGCATATATTTTTCGTAACTTTGCATATTTGTATTTTACAATAAATTATGCTAAATTTAAACAAAAGGAGTATTTTATGGCTTTTGAATTAAAATATTTAGGACATAGCGCATTTGAGATTAAATTTTTTGACAAATCTATCCTAATTGACCCATTTTTAGGTGCTAACCCTGATTATGATTACCGTGTAGAAAATGTTTCAGATATATTTTTAACTCACGCACACGCAGATCACTTAGGAAACGCTATTGATATCGCTAAATATAGCCAATCAACAATCACAGCTGTTTTTGAACTTGCAAATTATTGTGCTCAAAAAGGTGTTCGTTCAAATGGAATAAACTTCGGTGGCTGGCTTGATTACGATTGGGGTAGAGCCATTTTTGTTCCAGCTTTTCACTCTAGCTCAAACCTTGAGGGGCAATATATGGGTGAACCAGCAGGAGTTATTCTTGAAATTTCTGGCGTAAAAATTTATCATGCCGGCGACACTTGCCTATTTAGCGACATGAAATTAATTAAAGAATTATATAATCCTGATGTTGTAATGCTTCCTGTTGGTGGCACATACACTATGGATATTGAACATGCAACAATTGCTGCAGAATGGTTAAAACCAAGAGTTTTAATTCCAATGCATTACAATACCTTCAGTGCTATTTACACAGATATTGAACGTTTCGGAATGATGCTTCAAACAAAGGGTATTAACTATCAATTAATGCAAATTAACGAAACACTTAACTTCTAACCTTGAAAACTCCACCCGTTTCAGCAAATAAAACAACTTCACTTGTTGGAGATTCTTGTTTAATTAATTTGTAGAAATCTTTTACCAAAATCATTTGTGTCTGAACACAATTGAACTTATTGCCTTGCAGATATTCTGCTAAATCATTAGAATTTGAAACATATTTTTTCAATTTTACAAACAATGAATATTGTTTTGAACGTTTTGTAATTTCTTGTTTTACAAAACCTATTACATTGTCATAATTTAACGTAAATCCTGTTGAAGATGTTATATCTAAAACGTAATTGTGTCCGTCATAAGTTTTTATTGAAAAATATGCCAAAAGTGTATGCAAATTTTCATCTTCCAAAACATATTGCCACTCAACATTGTCTGCTAAACCTTTAAAAAATCTTGAATAATATTCATTTTTTGTTTTTAACATTGATGGTTTAAAATGCGTTATTAAAGAGTCATTAAACAACATTGCTACGGCTTGCGCATCAGAATTACGGAATTGTCTAAATCCGTGAATATCATTTGATATAAATCCACTATTATCAACTCTGTAAAGTTCTTCATCTGCACATTTTCTAAATCCACAACCGTCAATAAAAAGTTTTAATAATTCATCGTGAGATTCATCAATTGAAGCAACAAAAGTTTGTGCACCTTTTGCGCCATAACGAGCGATAACAAACTCTATCAACTGCTTGCCAATATCATAATAATCTTTTTTAAATAGGAGTTTTGTAATATTAATTCTTTGGTGATTACCTATTGTCGGCAATACTGAAATCATACCATGCAAATCATCTCCGTCTACAAGAACGTAAGATTCTGACTTAAATTTCAAATTCAATGGCAACCAATAATGAAACAAATCGCAAGAAGTATTCAAAAGCCTTTTCACGAATTGTTCAGCCTCATCATTTCCTAAAAAGGAAATCATGTTCTTAACTTTATCTCTGTCAAACGGTAATAATTTTCTGATAATTGCCATAACTAGATTATATCTATTTTTAGTTTATTAATCAAGTTTAGAGAAAAATTCGACTTTAAAAATAGAAAAAAGCGAAAAACATCGAATATGCAAATTTTTCGCATATCGAATTTTTGGATATTAATTTTTAATCATGACTTAGTGAGATTTTACAATTCTTTTAAGGAATTTGCTAAAAATTCCGTTTGGTTGTAAAAAATCTAGTGTAATTTCAATGTCTTTTGCTTCTTGCCATAAATGTTTTATAGCGTTTGAAGCTTTTTTAGCTTCAAAAAGGTCAGCAGCTAACATTTTTTCTTTAAAACCATTTGATAACATGTGAATAATTCCAATTCTTGTGAACTCTACGAAATTATCACAACATGGTGTCAGTTTAAATCCTCTAAATTGCGTATATTATGCAACTAAATCGTTCAATTCTACAAAATATTTGATATATTGTTTAGTAAATAAGTTATTTAATTTACCAAACAATCTTAATTTATTCATTTTCAAAAGCTTTCCGTCTCCGCAAACAACTGTCAAGGAACGAGTTTCATCATCTTTTTCAACAATTGTTCCTGCGGTCGTAAACTCTGTATTATTATCTAAAATTTCTAATTCGTATGGATTTGGTGTAAAAAATTTGTTCTTATACGAAAAATAAGTTTTAGACCAC
>CALAFU010000212.1 GCA_937891325.1 uncultured Candidatus Melainabacteria bacterium
ATATAAAACTCTCCATTCGGAAGGTTTTGCTTTAGTGTCTCTATAATGAAATTGATATGCCTTTTGTCTAGTCCAAACATTATGCAAGTTTCTCTTTTAATTTATCCAACAAATATTGAGCTTCTTGGGCAAAATCTTCAATAATTTCAACTACTTCAACTGCAATTTTTTCATCGTAAGTGTGAGAAGTTAAATTTCTTTTTTGTCTATAATTATCCCACTTTTCTAAGTTAGAGCGTAACAAGCCCATTTTGTTTGCTTGTCTAATCATTTCGTTGAAAGTCATTCCTTCAAGATTATCAAACACAAAAGCTCCGTTTGCAAAATAACGTTTTATCATTTTTAATGCCAAAGAGTAAGTATATTCAAAACGTTGAATCATTGAGTCTCTTGTAATCAAGTTTGTTTTGTCTTCGTTATAAACCTTGATTACTTCAAATAAACTTGCTAATGCTTTTTCAAATGCGCTTAAATCAATAGTTGTCATATTTTTAACCTGCTTTTCTTAGTTCGACTTCGATAAGTTTTACAAATTCGTTTACAAGTGTTGAGTTCCATTTTTTGTTTGCATCTGCCTTAATTACATCAAGTGCTTCATAAGGTGAAAGAGCTTTTCTGTAAATTCTTGGCTCTGTCAATGCAAAATATGCATCAATAATCAAGATAATTTGTGATGACAATGGAATATCGTTCCCTGCCAATTTGTTTGGATAGCCAGAACCGTCCCAATTTTCGTGGTGTTTTTCAATAATTGGGATAATATCTTTTACGTTTGAAATTGGTTCTAACAAGTCGTGAGCAGCCAAACGAGGGTGGTTTTCAATATAAGCGCGTTCCTCATCCGTCAATGGACCGTCTTTTTGCAAAATTTCTTGAGGCAACATCAAGTTACCTACATCATACAACAACATTGCGACACGAAGTTTATCGGCATCGTCTTTTTCAAGTTCAAAACGTCTTGCAAGTGTTGTCGCCATAATAACTTTTGATTTTGATGAACCAAGTGTATGCAATGGGTTATAAGTTGTTGCAAGTGTGTCTGCAACTGAATATAAAGTGTCTTTTGGATTTGAATTTTGTTCGATTGCCATTTGCAATTTTTTAGTCAAATCGTGTTTAACTTCGTCTGAAACGTTAATTCTGCCTGTTGCAAGAATATCATTAAACGCATTAAGCGCAACCTCTTGCCATGAAACTTCTGAAATTGGAGTTGCAAGTGTAACTTGGTTTCTGCCGTTACGTTTTGAATGATACATAGCTTGGTCAGCAAGTTCCATCAATTCCTCTACGTTGTTTGCGTGTTCTAAGAAGGTTGCAACACCTAAACTTGCGGTAATTGTGCCGACTGTTTCAATCGGAGTTGCTTCAATCGCTTTTCTGATACGTTCTGCGGCAATCATTGCGCCTTTAGAATCAATACCTGGAAGAAGAACGTCGAATTCTTCACCACCAATACGGGCTGGAACGTCGATAGAACGCGCGTTTTGCTTTAATACGCTTGCAATTTGTTTAATCGCCAAATCGCCGTAAACGTGTCCATACTTATCGTTGATTTGTTTCAAGTGGTCTAAGTCAATACCGATAATTGAGAATGGTTGTTTTTGACGGTTCGCACGAGTAAATTCTTTTTCGATAGAATCTTCAAAATAACGGCGGTTGTACAAGGTTGTCAATGGGTCTGTAACCGCTTGTTCTCTAACCATTTGGAACAAGTCTGCAATTGTGATTGCAAGTTCAATTTGTTGAGCAAAAATGTTCAAGAAATCTAACTCAGCTTCAGTCGCCTCAAGTCGTTGAGATAGAACGATTAATATACCAAAATGGTTCATTTTTGAAAGTGGTACTAACATAAATGAACGGCAAGCGGTTTCGCTAAGAAGTTCTTCAACCTTGTCTTCTGGCAAGTCTGGTGCGATAGAATTCAAGCCTGCTCTTAAATCTGTACTTTGTAGAATTTCTTTGTTTCTCAAAACCGCCTTGATAATTGAGGCTTGCTCGAAATTCATACGTTGAGTGTTTATCGGAGTTTCAAGGTGTTGGTTAATTTCGTCAAAAAGGTTGCCGTTTGAACTTGCCATAACGGTAAAATATTCGCCGTTTTCGTCGTTACGACGTTGTAAAATGCAAGAGTGCAAATAGCCCAATTCGCCTTGAAGGTTGTTAACCGTTGTATCTAGGATACTTGAAAGTGGTTTTGAAGAATTCATCATTTCCCAAATGTGTTGCAACGTCAACATACGACGGTTGGCTTCATTCAACTCGTTTGTACGTTCTTCAATTTCTTGCTCAAGTTGTGCGTTACGTTCATAGATTTCTAGAAAATCTTTTTTACCGCTATATAAGTGGTTTTCAATTTCGCTAACTTGGTTTGTGAATTCTTTAAATTTATCAAAAATACCCATAGATTGCCCTCGATATTGTTTCTAAATTATACAACATTTATTCAAATCCGTAAAATATTTGGTTAAGTTTGTTTAAATTTTTATGACTTTTTAAAATTCATCATTAAATAAATCATACAGAAATATGAAATTTCAATAAGAGTGTTCATTAAAACGATGTCTATATTGTAAAATGTAATTGGAGCGAGGATATATAAATTGTTTGAATCATTAAGAGTTGGACCACAACTTACACCTAAAAATAATCAAATAATTAAGCGCAACGAGGACGAGGAAGCTAAAAAGAAGGCTAACGAGACTGAAGGCGAAGCGAAACAAGGTTCTAACCTTGCTCAAAGTCGTGGCTTGAAATACGTTGAGGATTTACAAAACGGTAAACACCCTCAAAATCCTAACGTTGGTGGAAATAATTACGCTTATAACAATCAAGTTCAAAATGCGCAAATGGCTCGCCCTATGGCAAGACCAATGCAACGCCCTATGAATAATCAAATGGGCATTGGTATGAATCGTCCAATGGGCGCAGGTCAAATGGCTGGTGCAAGACCTATGGGTGGAGTTCAACAACCTGTTCAAGCACAAGGTGCTCAACAAACTCAAGGTGTTTCAGGCTCATCTAACAAAATGATTAGCCCTAAAATCAACATTGCTCAAGTTATTGGCGATTTTAAAAACACCGCTAAAGCTATCGGAACTCCAGAAGATATTTACGAAGAAGTTGATACTTACTTAGGTTTAGTCGAAAAAACTACTAAAAAAGACACTCCAAATGTTAAAGCTGTTCAATCAAATTTGCGTAATGCAGCCGGACTTTTGGACAAATATATTTCAGACACATTAAACAAAGATTCAAAAGTTGTTGAAAATTGGGTTGAAGCAATCTTCTTGCAACAAGTTGATTACAAATACAACACAGAAGATGTTAACGAAGCATTTTTAGTTAAAATGCCAGAAGATAACAAAAAAGCTGAAGGCGCAGAACAAGCTCAACCTCAACAAGCACAAAATACTGAACCTCAAAAACCTAAAATGGATAGTGAATTAAAACAACTATTCAAGGACGGTAAATCAGCATCAAAAGCGAAAGACAGCGTTACAGCTCTATCAACTTTCCAAAGAGCAATTAACCGCTCAATTGAACTTGGTGACACAGAATCTCAAGCAAAAATTACCTTTGAAGTGGCTCAAGTTTACGATCACGACGACGATTTACCAAGAGCTTTAGAAAATTACAACAAAGCGATTGAAACAACAACAGACAACAACGTAAAGGTTAAAGCACACTATTCAATGGCTCAAATTTACGACGATGTGAAACAATTCAAACCTGCAATTGAGCACTACATGGCTGCAATTTCTTTTGCGGGAGAAACAGACAACTTCAAAGCTCAAACACAATCTTTGACAAAAATCGGAAATATGTATTCTGACAAATACGACAAAGAAGCGTTTAATGTTTACGAAGATGCAAAAGTAGTTGCTGACGAAAGCAAAGATGCGTCTGTAAAAGGTTATGTTTCAAGCTCAATTGCAAACGCTTACAACAAATTTAACAGACCTGAAAAAGCAATGCGCTATTATTCAGATGCAGTAAAAAATTACAAGCAAGCCGGTTCTGATGAAAAAGTTGCTATAAATTACAAAAAAGCGGGCGAATTAATGCAAGATTATCAAAGAATGGACAAGGGTAAAAACTTAATTCAAAAAGCTATTTTATACGCTAAAAAAGCAAATAACGAAAATCTTGTAAAAGAATTAGAAAAAGATTTGCAAGTGGCTTAATTTGACCACAAAAGGTTTAAATTAATATAAAAGATGCAGAAAAACAAACTCTCACATTCTCTGAGAGTTTGTTTTCGGTTTTATAAATCTTGCGCTTAGAGATTAGCCACGTAATTTTAGTTTTTTTACTAAAGCTCTGTAGCCGTCTAAGTTGATATCTTTTAAGTATGCTAATAATCTTTTTCTTTTACCTACCATCATTAACAAACCACGTTTTGTAGAGAAATCTTTTTTGTTCAATTTCATGTGTTCTGTTAAATCAGTGATTTTTTTGCTAAGCATAGCGATTTGAACTTCTGCTGAGCCTGTGTCTTTTTCATTAGCACCGAATTTTTTAACAATTTCTTTTTTGTTTTCTAAGTTAATTGACATATTCCGACTTTCCTTTATTTCTAAAAAATCTGTTTCTTAAGTCTATGATAGTATGTCAAGAAAAAAAATCAACACCTAATTTTACGCATGTAACAAAATTTGAAGATTAAGCTAAGTCTAAAATGTTAATTCTGCTAGCTTTGTTTGCGTTATTAGCGTGGAATAGGAATAAATCTAATTGTAAATCTTTTTTATTTCTGCAAGTTGTGAATTCTTTTTTAGCTAATTTGAATTCTTTTTCTTCGTATTTAGCATCAGTTTTGTCAACGCTGTTGAATTTAGCTTGTTCCATAATGAATACTGATGTTGCTTTGTTGTACGCTTTTAATTGTTCTTTATATTTTGCTTCGTAAATGCTTGCTGTTTCGTTTAATTCTGCACGTCTAGCTTCTTGTTCTTCTTTCATCTTAGCAATTTTAGCTTCACCAGGGTTTTCCTTCTTTGCGAATGGATTTGAAGCGTATGATGAAAATTCTAAAGCCATTTTAATTAATCCTCTTTACTCTCTGTATATATATAAAGTATTTTTGTTAGAAAAAATTGCCTATCTAGTATTTATGCGTGTTTTGAACTATTTTAACAGAAGAGATTCTGAAACAAGTTCAGAATGACATAAGATTGAATGTTTAACTTTATGTCACCCTGAATTTATTTCAGGGTCTCTTATTAAAATATCTGTTAAATTTTTATTCATGTTAAAATAGTTGTATGATTAATCGTTATTGTTTAGATAAAATGAAACAAATTTGGGAGATGCAATCCAAGTTTGAATATTATTTGAAGGTAGAGCTTGCCGTATGCGAGGCTTATGCTCAAATGGGCGAAATTCCACTAGATGCGTTGAACCAAATTAAAAGTGATGCAAAATTTGATTTAAAACGTATTGACGAAATTGAAGCAGAGGTCCACCATGACGTAATCGCGTTTTTAACTTGTGTAAACGAAAGTTTGGGCGAAAATGCGAAATACATGCACAAGGGTTTAACAAGTTCTGATGTAATCGATACCGCTTATGCACTTCAAATTAAAGATGCGTCTCAAATTATTTCAGATGATTTAGTAAAAGTTATTGTGACTTTAAAAGCAATGGCTAAAAAATACAAAGACACAGTTTGTATTGGGCGTTCGCATGGAATTCATGCTGAGGTTACAACCTTTGGCATCAAACTTTTGAATTGGGTAGACTCTTTTGAAAGAGCTTACAAAAACTTTTTGATTGCAGCAGAAGATATCGCAATGGGGCAAATTTCAGGCCCTGTTGGAACTTACAGCAATGTACCAATGGAGGTTGAAACGCTTACTTGTGAAAATCTAGGCTTAAAATCAGCTAGAATTTCGACTCAAGTTATTTCAAGAGACGTGTATGCAAGATATATGAACGAATTGGCGATGATTGCAACTGTTGTAGAACAATTTGCAACCGAGATTAGAAACTTGCAACGTACAGAAATTTTTGAGGTTCAAGAAGGATTTTCTTCTCATCAAAAAGGTTCTTCAGCAATGCCACACAAGCGAAACCCTGTTTTGTGCGAAAACTTATGTGGGCTTGCAAGAGTTGTTAGAGGGAACGCTACAACAGAAATGCAAAACGTTGTTTTATGGCATGAAAGAGATATTTCTCACAGTTCAGCAGAACGTATAATTTTCCCAGACAGCACAATTTTGGTGGATTTCATCTTGAATAGATTTAATTCTGTTTTAGAAAACTTGGTTGTCTATGAAAAAAATATGGAGCGTAACACAAAACTTTATGGCGGAGTTGTGTTCTCTCAAAAAGTTATGCTAAAACTTACAGAAAAAGGTTTGTCGCGTGAAGATGCGTACGAAATTGTTCAAAAAAATGCACTTAAAGCTATTGATGAAAACGGTGATTTTGAACAAAATCTTTTGATAGATGAAAGAGTTACATCAAAATTAACACCTGCTGAAATAGCGGAATGTTTTGACGTTTCGGCATATTTAAAAAATGTAGATGCGATATTTGCAAAATTTTAAATATGTACTAAAATATATAAATACACAAGTTAAATATAGGTATCAACTAAATGGATAAATTAAATATTCCAGAACCCATAAAGGTTTTTGTCACATCATCAAAATTTGTAAACAGCACGTTTTTCATTGTGTTCTGTGTTTTGATGACTTTAATTATTTCGTTTCAAAACTTTTTATTCCAACAAGTTGTAGAAAACGGAATTAGTAAAAAAGATATTATTGCGCAAAAGACTATCACTGTTGAAGATACAAGACGTACAGAGCAACGTAGAAAAGAGGTTGCGCAAAAAGTTGACCCTATTTTGACAGTAACAGAAGATGATTTTATTAAAAATAATTTGTCATCATTGCAAAATTCAATTGTAAAAATCAGACAAAAAGATAAAGATTTGAACGTTAAACGTGAAGAAATGTCCTTGCTGTTTGATGACGAGGACGGTAACAAAACTAATGTTGTTTATTACCTTTTAAAAATTCCTGATGAAACTTTAAAAACATTATTCGATAAATCAAATATTACTTTGATGAATGTTTTAAGCGCAGGTATTGCTGAAAAGGACGTAGAAAGACATGTTCTTAAAAATTTAATCAGACATCACTTGCCTTCTGAAACTTCAAGATATCAAGGTACAATGATTACTTCACTTTTAGAACAAGTTATCGTGCCAAACCTTGTAGTTGATGAGTTTGCAACAGAAATTGCAAGAAAAAATGCTCAAAACGCGGTTAAACCTTACGAAGTTACTTTTGAAAAAGGCGACAAAATCTTATTTGAAGGTGAACCTGTTACAAAATTAAAAAGAGATGCATTAAGAGTTGCTGGCTACAACTTGGTTGAATTAAATTGGCAAGGTTTGTTAGGAATCTTTTTAGTTACAGTATTTTCAACTTTAATTTTCACAGTTTATAAAAACAAATATGCAACAAATCTTACTTATAACCAATTGATGATTGTTGCTATATTATCATTAATTTTGGCATTTATAACGGTTGCGTTGCCGACAGGTTTCTCGCCTTATATTTTGCCATTCCCTGCATTTATTATAATTATTTCAATATTTACAGCTCCAAACATTGCGTTTGTTGCTTCAATGTTAATGTTATCAATCATAACTTTGGGTATGCATTATGATATTCAATTTATGACTTCGTTCACATTATTGAATTTGGTTGCATCAATCTTTATGTTGAACGTAAACTTTACAAGACGATTTGACCTAATCAAAGCAGGTATTTACATCGCTTGTACAGGTACGTTATTTGTTTCAAGTATTTATATGCTTGAAAAATTCTTGATTGATGTAGAAAATGTTTTAATCATCAGAGATGCAAGTTTTGTATTCTTAAACGGTATTTTAAGCAGTATGATTGCATTAGGTTTCTTGCCTGTATTAGAAAGTGCTTTCAAGATTGTAACTCCTTACGGTTTAGCAGAACTTGCTGACCACAACCAACCAATCTTAAAACGTCTACAAATGGAAGCTCCAGGGACTTATCACCACAGCTTAATGGTTGCAAACTTATGCGAGGCTGCGGCTGAGGCAATCGGTGCAAATCCAATTTTGGCAAAGGTTGGGGCTTATTATCACGACATCGGTAAATTAAAAAGACCGTTATTCTTCGTAGAAAATCAATCTCAATTCGGAATTGAAAACCCTCATAAAAAATTAAACTCAAGATTGAGTAAAATGGTGGTTACTGCACACACAAAAGATGGTGTAGATATTGCAAAAGAATATCACTTGCCACCAATTATTAATGATTTTATTCTTCAACATCATGGCGACAGCTTAGCAAGTTATTTCTATAATCAAGCTATCAAAGAGGAAGGTGCTGAAAACGTTAAGGAAGAACAATTCCGTTATTCAGGTCCAAAACCTCAAACAAAAGAGGCTGCAATTTTGATGATTGCAGACGCGGTTGAGGCTGCTGTTAGAGCGATGAAGGCTAGTACAACAGAGGAAATTGAAGCGATTATCAACAAAATTATTGACGAACGTGTTAATGACAATCAACTTTCAGAATGTCCTTTGACATTGGCTGATTTGAAAACAATTGCAACAACATTTACAAGATTATTGAGAGGTAATCAACACGATAGAATCAAATATCATGAAGATATTGTTGACGAATTAGACAAATCACAAGTAATTTTGCCATCTCATATTCACATTATGGATAAGGAAATGGAAGAAAAAGTTAAAAAATTAGAGCAAGGTAACAATGACAAAACCGACAATTAATATTTTTAGCGAAAATATATACGAAGGTTGGCAAGTTGATGAGGCAAAGCTAATCACAATCGGACGTAAAATCTTAGAATATTACATGCTAAGACCTGATATTTACGACGGTTCTTGTTTGAAACCTCATATTTACGATACAATTTCTTTTGATATTTTATATTGTGACGGGGCTAAAACTCACGAAATAAACAGAGAATATCGCGATAAAGATTACGTTGCTGACATTATTACTTTTGCAATTTTTGCAGATACTCCTGTTGAAGAAAGAATTGTTTTTGACGGTGAAATTAACCTTGGTGAAATAATTTTAGCGTTAGATAAAATTACTCAAAGTGCGCTAGAAAAGGGTGTTACAAAAGAAGAAGAACTTTGTTTCTTGCTTGCACATGGAATTATGCACTTGTTAGGTTATGATCATCAAACAGAAGACGATTATAATTTTGTAGTGGAAGCTCAAAAAATGGCTTTAAACAAGATAAAGGATAAAAATGTCTAAGTTTAAATCTCAAGGTTATATGAATACATTCAAGAATGCTGGACGTGGCGTTAGACTTTCTCTAAAAAGTGAAAAGAATATCCGTTTCCATTGTCTTGCAGCGTTTTTAGTAATTCTTTTTGCTCTACTTTTGAAAATGAGTGTGACAAAAATTTGTATTTTAATCATTGCAATTTCAAACGTTATGGTTGCAGAATTTATTAATACAGGGCTAGAATTCGGTTTAGATGCAGTCTTTAAAAATAGATATTCAAGACTTGTTGGTATGGCAAAAGACATTTCCGCTGGAGCTGTAATTGTAGCCTCAATTTTCAGCGCAATGATTGGAATTTTATTGTTTGGTTCAGAACTTTTAAAATATTTTGCTATTCAACCTTACTAGCACCGCATTTTTCAACGGTTAAAGTTCTGATGTCACAATGAACATTCAAGTTATCCCAAACTTCTTTTACTGTTTGGTAAATTTTTTCAATATTATTTTTTTGAGAAATAATTACGATAGAAGGACCAGCACCGCTGATAACTGTACCTAAAACATTTTCTTCATGTTTTAGAGCTTCTTTAATTTCTTTGAACCCTGGAACTAATTTTTCTCTGTATGGTTGGTGAAGTCTATCTTCTAAAGCACTTTTCATTAATTTTGCATCAACTGTATCGATTGCGTGAACAAGCATTGCAAGTCTGCGTGCATTGAATTTTGCATCTTCCATTGGAACTTTTTCTGGAAGAACTGAACGAGAGATGTTTGTTGCAAGTTCAAAATCAGGAATACAAACGGTGATATGCCAATCTTCTGGCCAATCAAGTCGTCTGTAAATTACAGAGCCGTCATCCTCCATTGAAGACATTACAAGTCCGCCCAAAATTGCTGGTACAACGTTGTCTGGGTGTCCTTCTGCCTCTGTTGCAATTGATAAAAGTGCAGCTTCATCAGCAGGGTTGCCCAACAAGTCGTTTGCAGCCATTAAGCCACCTACGATTACAGCTGCTGAACTACCTAAGCCTTTTGCGATTGGAATACTTGATTTGATATTAATTTTTATCTCGCTAGGGTCTTGTCCTACAAGGTTATAAAGCATTTCTACGGCTTTATAAACAATATTGTCTTTATCGTTTGGAATACTATCCAATTCTTCAATTAATTCAGCGTTTTCAAAGTCTTTCATAACATTAACTTCAATGCCTGTGCTTGGCATTACTGTTTCTTCAATGGTTATGATGTTATAAATTGGCAAAGCTAACCCAAGGCAATCAAACCCTGGACCTAAATTTGCTGTTGTTGCTGGTACTTTGTAACTTACTTTCATAATTTCCTATTTCAACATTGCTACGTTAGTTCTACCGAATTTTGCAGACAAATCGTCAATGTGGTGAACGATATAAACTGAAGGTTCTAAATCCTTGCTATTCAAGTCGATTATAGCGCCCCAATCAGCTCTGCCGTGATGTGCTGCAATCATTCTTGCGACTTCCTTAAAGCCTTTATTCATACATAATGAATATCCAAATTGAGAGTGTGTCAACCAATCTTTTTTGAATTCTTCATTATAATCAATCAAACCTGTTTCTGTGTCAACTGTGTACTCATAAATTTTACCGATATCGTGTAAAATACAAGCGGTGTAAACATCGTCAGAGTTGATTCTTTGGAAAGATGTTTCAAAAATTTTGTCTGCAAGGCGCAAACATTCAACTGTGTGGACTAAAAGTCCGCCGATAAAGTTGTGATGCATTAATTTTGCAGCGGGTGCAGTTTTGAATTCTTGCTCGTGAGCAGAAAAATATTCTTTTAAGAAATTTTTCATTTCTTCGTTCTTAATCTTTTCAAAATAAGAAGTCAATTCTGTATAATACTCGATTGTTTGTTCTTCTGTCAAGCCTGTCATAGCTTCTTCAATTAATTCTAATGCTGAAACTAAGCAGTTGTTATATTTTTCATTGAAGGTTGCAGATACGATTCTAACAATATTTCCACTTCTGAAAATTTTTGAATCAAATCTGTTTAAAGTTTCTTCCCACAAAATACAGTTTAATGTTGTGTTATCTTCTGGGTTTTTAAGTTGTAATTTACCCATTTTTGTACCAGCCTTAGTGTCGCCGATAGAGAAGGTTACAACCTCATAATTAATTTCTGTGCTAAACATATTTCCCCTTTTTTCTGTCATTATACCATAAATAATGGAAATCTGATTTTAAGCCTTGAAACATTGTAAATATTGAGTTATTATATATGTATGAAAAGAAGCTGGCTAATATTATTATCAATTTTATTTTTATCTACGACGAACGGGGCGCAGGCAGTAGAATTTAAGCCACTTGAAAAACCTAAAGCTCCAGAAGTTGAAGTTGCTCCACTTCCTGTTGAAAAGAAGGAAATTGAAACACCAAAAGCGTTGCTTAATGAAGACGATTACCAATTGAATGGTCGTGTAGAATACGATAAAGACGGTGTTTTGTTCTTAGATGATAATGTTCAAAAAATGCAATTAAACGTTAACCAACCGGTTAAAAAAGTTGCGAAAAAATCAGTTTTGAACGATCAAAAAGTTTTAACAGAAATTCAAAAAGAACAACATAGATTGTCGCCTCAAGTTGACGAATATTCAATTTCTCCAACCTTCTCATCGCTTGAATATAAAGTTGGAAACTTAACCTACGGTACAACCTTTGGTACTGATATGGATATCGGACAGTTAGAATACCGTACAAAAATGTTTGTTCAATATGATACAAAATTTATTGGTATGATGGCTGGCTTTGGTAAAGACCAATACACCTCAACAAGCCGTCAATTAGAAAGTATTTATTTAACTCCGTCTTTAAACTTAGGTCACGGCTTTGTTTTAAAAGATGCCTTCAAGGCAAATCCTTCAGCTGAAAGACACAAAAACGAAATTGTTTTACAATATAGTCCGTTAATTCATAACACAAGAGAAAATGTTTCATTAGAAGCTGCAGTCGGTCAAACAACTTATTACAATACAGGCGAACAAATGTATCAATTCAGTTTCTTTACAAAATTTAAATTGTAACCTATCCATAAATATTGTATTATAATGGGATAATGATGGACAAAGATTTTAACAAAAAAGGTAAAAAGAGAAAAAGTTTTGCTAAATCTAAAATCAAAGGTAACAGCAAGGTTACAAGTCTTGAGTCTGTGAGACAAAAGTCAAAACTTAAATCTCAAAAACATAGACAAAATATTAATGTCTATTACTCTTTTTTGACTATTATTCTTTTAATTTGTCTTGCGCAAATTGGTTTTAGCGCAATTTTGAATATTACAAAAACAATCTCTTATCATAACAAAATCGTTAAAATCCAAAAAATTAGAGACGATGCTGAAGCTAAAAATAAAAAGTTGAAACGAGAAATTAACGGCTTCTCTCAAACAGCTAGTTTAGAGGCTATTGCAAGAAATAACCTTAAAATGGCTGGCGAAAATGAGGTTTTGGTTATCATTAACGACAATGACGAAGAAAAGAACGTACAAAAGAAAAAGAAAAAAGGACTTTTTAAATAATGACAAATAATGAAGTTTTAGAATATATTACAAAATCTTTTGATTTGAAACGACAAGGGTTCTATAAGCCCGCAATCGAAATGCTTTACAAGGCATTGAGTATCGAAAACAACAATGTAGAAATTCTTTCTCAATTGGGTGAATTGTACTACCTGCTTGAAAACAATCAAAGGGCTATTAATTATATTGAAAAAACTTTGGAAATTGACCCGCTTCACATTGATTGTTTAAAACTTATGAAAACAATTTGTATGGCAGAAGAAAAGTACGATGAGGCTTTAAAGGCTGTAAATAAGATTTACGAAATTAACCCAACGACTGAAAATTTGTTAGACAAAATTGTTGTTTTAAACAAATTGAACGATTTTGAAGCAATTAAAGAAATTGAAAATCTAAATGTCGAATTTGATGATGCCATTTATTTCAATTTGGCACAAGCTCATTACAAAAATCAAGATTTTAAACGTGCAATCGAATTGTTAGAAAAAGCATTAGAAAAAAATCCTGAAAATAGAGATGCAATGGTACTTTTGGGTGAAGTTTACTTCTCTGAAAATGATTTAGAAAAATCTAGAGAATTGTTCAAAAAGTTGGAAAAAGAAACCGAAAATCCTGTTGTAAACTCTTATTTAGGTCTATTTAAAATGGACGACGGAAAGTATGAAGATGCAATTAACTACTTCCACAAAGCAATGAAATTAGATGAAAGAAATCCAAAATATGTCTATAATCTTGCAAATGCGTACTTTTTAAACGGTTGGATTGACGAAGCCGCTAAGTTCTACAATATTGCAATATGTTTAGATGCTGATAACGTTGATTATCGTTACTCTTTAGCTTATTTATACACTCAAAATCAAGAGTACGACAAGGCAGAAAAAGAATTAAGAACAGTTTTAGAAAAAGCTCCAAATCATTTGCAAGCAAGAATTTTGTCAGCAAAAATTAGAGATTTAAAGGGCGACCCTGTTAGTGCAAAAGTTGCTCTAGATGCGATTGTCAAGGAAAATCCAAACGAAGATTATGCTTTTGTAGAATTGGCTCATGTTTGTGTTGAACTTTCTCAATACGATTTAGCTAAAAAGAATATGGAGAGAGCATTAGAGCTTAAACCTGAGTCTTTAAATTATTTGTCAGATTATGCGGATATTTTAATTGAAATGGCTCATTATGGCGAGGCTCAAGAGGTTATTGAAAAAATCTTGTCAATGAATGAAAACTTTATTGAAGGTTATATTTTAGAGGCAAAAAATTACATTCATATTCAAGATTTAGACGGCGCTTATGAAGCTGCACAAAAGGTTATTGAACTTGATACAAACAATGCAGAAGGCTATTATTACAACGCTTTAGTATTGTTTGCTCAAGGAGATGTAAACTTTGCAATAGAAACGATGAAAAAAGCAATCTCACTAGATTTGAACAATGCAATGTATTATGTTCAAATGAGTGAATTCTATCAAAAACTAGGTAAGTACGAAGATGCTTTAGCTTACGTAAGTGAGGCTGCAAGCATTGACGGATCTGCAAAAAACAAGGAACTTTATGCAAAATTAGCCTCTATTGTTCGCAAGAAAAGAGGGTAGTTTGTAAATGTACTTCTTGAAAATTTTGGCTTGGTGTCTTTTAGCAGTTGTAATAGGGCTTGGAATTGGCTTTTTGGATAATTCCTTTGAGTATTTAATGGATAAAATGTTTGAAGTTAATTCTGATTTATCAGTTGTTCTTTTGATTACGGTTGTTGTTTGTGGCTTAATTATATATATACAGAGAATAATAAAAAAATCTAAGCAAGATGTAGTTTACAAAGCGAAAGTTCTAGATGAGCTTAAACTTCTTATAATTGGTATCATAAGTATTAGTGTTTTGATGTTGATTATTATTCTTGTTAAGTTTTATTTATAATAATATAAACGAAAAATGGTAAAGGTTTTTATTTATGAAAAAAAAGATTTATAAATTTTTAGAAAAAGGTGGCTGGATTCTCTTCTGTTTGTTGTTTGGGTTTGCTTACGTATATATTTTTGAAGATATCATTTTGGAATCCTTTTTTAACTATATATTTGATATAGCCTATGCAAAAAGTGAAAAATGGGTTATCTTGCTTATTCTTCTATTATTTGCTATTGCAATTTATGTTCTTTATCATGATATCTCAAAACGTTGTAAAGTTGATCCCGATTATAAGGCAAAGATTGATAGAGAACTTAAACCTTTTTTAATACCTTGTATATTTATTTTGGCAGTTGCACTAATTTTAATTGGTACGACACTGTTTGAATAATTTAGTCAAACAGATATGTTACAATTCCGACTATAATTACCATAACTGCAATTAAAATAGCGATTTTTGTTTCTTGCTGTTTTTCTTTTGAAAATCTATATTCAATATATTTTTTTATATCGTTAAAAAATCTTTTTCTAACTTTTGCAGATTTAAAAAATCCTGAATAATTGACAATAAAAGATAAGTAGGCATATCCACCCACAAGAAATAGTATTGCTCCTACTATGAGAATAATCCAAATTGTGCCTATTATATCTAAAATGTTTTCAAACATAATTTATGCTCCATGAAAAGCCATAAAAATAATTATGCCAATAACCACTAGAGCCAAAGCGAGAGCCTTTAATTGGCGTTTCATGTTCTTTTTGAATTTAGCTCTAACGCTTGGTGAAGACCAATCTCTCAAATATTGTTTGTAAAGTGATGCGTATAAATATCCAATACAAGCCCCAACCACAACAACAATTAAGGCTATTGGATGTTCTGTTGCTATAAAATTTAAAAAGTCTTCAAACATGATTAAATATTACCTGTTGAACTGTTTCTATCATCTTCTAAAGATTTTAAGTCAATGTCTTTTGAATCGTCATCATAAGTTAAAGTTCTTGGTGCATCAATTTCAACATCAACATCAGCTTCAACAACTTCGATATCACCTTTAGGATAATCTTTGATTTTTCCG
>CALAFU010000213.1 GCA_937891325.1 uncultured Candidatus Melainabacteria bacterium
ACTTCTAATTCTTCTTTTGTTTTGTCACTAACAATTTCAGTTGCTTTTGTAATGTATTGTTCATTTGGTGTAATAATTTCAATTTCTTGACCTTTTAAGAACTTATTTTTTGTCTTAACAAGGTAGCTGTCGTCCTTCTTGTCCCAAAATTCGCACAAGAAATCAGCTCCAGCCAACCCTTTTGAAATATCATAACTATAACTTTCTGAATTATTATTTCCCAAGTAGAAACCTTGTGTATAACCGCGATTTCCAACTTTTTTAAGTTCTAAAAAATATTTATGCAAGTCATCAGTTTTGCCTGCCATAACCTCATCAATAGCGTTTCTGTAAGCCTTTGTAACCGCAGAAACGTAGTATAAACTTTTTGTTCTGCCTTCAATTTTCAAGGAATCAACGCCCGCTTCAATTAATTGTGGCAAGTATTCAACCAAACACAAATCTTTAGGGCTTAAAATGTGTGTACCACGTTCGTTTTGTTCAATTTCGTAATATTGCCCAGGACGAGTTTCTTCTAACAATTTGTAACTCCAACGGCAAGGTTGAGCGCAGTTTCCATGGTTCGCTTTTCTTTCGCCTTTAGTCATATAGTCACTCAACAAGCATCTTCCAGAGAAAGAGACACATTGAGAACCATGTACAAAAACTTCTAATTCCATATCTGGAACTTGTTTTTTAATCTCAGCAACATCTTTGATAGGTAACTCTCTTGCCAAAATTGCACGAGTCGCGCCCAAATCTTGCCAAAATTTAACCGCTTCATAGTTCAAAGTATTTGTTTGTGTGCTTATGTGGATTGGAATTTCCGGCAAGTATCTTTTAACCAAGCGCAAAACGCCCATATCAGTTAAAATGATTGCATCAGGATTTGCGTCTTTAATTCTATCCATAACGCTTTCAAGCAATTTGATATCATTATTAAAAGCAAAAATATTAAGTGTCAAATAAGCCTTCGCACCTAAATTTCTTGCCATATCAATAGCTTCTTTAAGGTTCTCCATTGTAATCAATTCACCCTTGCGCATTGCACGCAAGCTGAAATCTACAACCCCTAAATAAACTGCATCTGCACCGTATGTAACGGCATACTTTAACTTTTCTATATTGCCTGCTGGCATTAGTAATTCTGGTTTGTTCATAAAAATAGTTTACCCTAAACTAATCACCCGTGCAATGTGTATTTTTAAAAATTAGATTAAAATCCCTTTATTAAAGGAGATATTTATGAAAAAATTCGTCATTTTAACTCTAATTTTTGCAGGTTTTGCACTTAGTGCCAACGCTCAAACTACGTTTTCAACCTTCACACCATTTACACCTCAACAGGCATACAAATTTAATAGCAATCTTTATGACAGGTATCTTCTATTTACCTCCACCACCGCCACCAAACTCTTACAATAGGTATAATCAATTTGGTTATTACGACCCATATTACAACCAAAATCAAACAAAATGGCGAAGATTTAAAAATTTCTTCTCTTCAGGTCAAATGACAGGTTACACACCATCTTACAACAGTGCTTTTGATAACAGCCCTTATGGCTATCAAAGCGGATATTATGACAGTTTTGGCAACTATCATCAAAAAAATTACGACCAACAAAATGGTATGAGCATAAAAATCTTAGATTAACATATAAAAAGACCTCGGGCATAAAGCCCAAGGTCTTTTTCTCTTTGTCTCACAATTATTTTAATTAAAATGCTGCGACAGGTTTCTTTTGCAATTGAGCACCTGGAATTTGTTGCCAATTTGCAGACATAATCTTTTTGAAAGATTTCAATGCTGTATCTTCTAATTCACCTAATTCATCAGCTTCCATAATCAATTCTCTTAATGGAAGTAATGCTCTTTGGTCACGAAGTACGCCCAATGCTGCTGCTGCACCTGCTCTAACTAATTCGTTTTCTGAACGGTTTTTCATAACATCAATCAATGCAGGAACTGCTTTTGTATCATTCAATTTACCTAATGAAGTAACTGCATAAATTCTTACGTTAACCCATTCGTCATATAACATGTTGATTAATTTATCAACGGCTTTTTTATTACCAATTTCACCCAATGCACGAGTTGCATCACAACGTACATTAACTTTTTCATGATCTAACGATGCAATCAAAGCATCTGTTGCAACATCACCAATTTCAATCAAAGCTTCTGTTGCTGTAATACAAACTTGAGGGTTTTCATCATTCAATGCTTCAACCAATGGTTCTACAACGATTTCGCCACCCAATCTGCCTAATGCACGAGCTGCACGAACTCTTACGTCTACGTTTCTATCTTCACGTAAAGATTCAATCAAGTGAGTTGTTGCTTTTTCGTCACCCAATTCGCCCAATGCACGAGCTGCATACAAACGAACTGAACCATTTTTATCATTTTTCAATACGTCAATCAAAGGTTCTACAGCTTTTGATTCGCCCATTTCACCAAGAACTCTTGCTGCGTTGTATCTGACTTTTTCTGAGTTGCTTGTTCTCAAATCTGAAATTAATTCTTCAAATGTTTTTTTAACTTGTTTTTTCTTGCTATTTACGCTAATAGTCATTAAAAATTGCCTCCGACGTATATAATAATGTACCGATATTATGTTAAAGTTATTTTTCTGTAAAAAATTGCCTTTTATTTTGGATTTGTAAACTATTGTTAAGAGAACTTAGAACATGTGTATTGCATGCTGGGCTTGCGTTTTAACTTACACATATCTTGCAAGGGTAAACCTAACACTTTATATTTTTATAGTAACATTTTTTTTGAGTTTTGTCTCGTATTTGAAACAAATTTTCATACATTTGTAGTAATTGTTTATTTAAAAATTCACATATTTAATATTGACGGGAATCATCATGTAAACAATTATTAAGCAATTGGTATGGAAATTGTAAACTCACTACCATGTCCAAACTCGCTTGCAACATGGATTTTGCCATGATGCTTGTCTACAATTTTCGAAGAAATTGCCAAGCCTAATCCTGTACCAACTCCAGCACTTTTTGTTGTGTAACCAGCGTTAAAAATTTTGTCTAAATTTTCTGGCTTAATTCCTTTGCCTGAATCCTTGATTTTTACGACTAATTCGTTGTTTTCAACCGCTGTTGAGATTTCTATTGTGCCATATTTTTCAATCGCATGACACGCATTAACCAAAATATTCATGAACACTTGGTTTAACATATTTGGATAACATTTTATCATTGGTAATTCGCCATAGTGCTTGATAATTTCAGCTTTATTTTTTGTTTCGTGACGAATTAGAGTAAGTGTCAAATCAAGTTCTTTGTTAATATCTGCCTCTTGAAGTTCTGCCTCATCAAGTCGAACAAACTTTTTCAAAGAAGTTACAAGGTCATGCACACGCGCAACTGCAACATTATCAACCTCGTTAATTTCTTCAAACATTTCTTTTATATCTGCATCATCTAACCTTTGAATTAATTTTTTCATAATCGCATTATTTGATTTTATCGATGCAAAAGGCGTATTAATTTCGTGCGCAATTCCGGCAACCAATTGACCTAAAGAAGCCATTTTTTCAGAGTTTATAAGTTGCAATTGAGTATCACGCAATTCTGTTAAAGTTCTAACGTTATCTTCATAAAGTTTTGCTTGCGCTACCGCGTTACCCAATTGAGCCGAAACACTTTCTAAAACATCGATTTCTTCAACCATATCGCGTTTTTGATAGCTTACAAGAACAATTACACCCAACAAGTCGTTTACGTGATAAATCGGTAAGATTACGCGCATTGTCGGAACATCAAACATTTCAGCCTCATTAAATTCCTTCAATGTCATTGAAGAAACTGTCTTTTTAGCCGACAAATCGTGAAAAATTTTGTCACCAAAGGTTATATTTTTGCCAATAAATTCTTTTTTGTTTTTGCCATAGGCTTGTTCAATCACAAAAAGTTCTTTTTCTTTGTCATTTTTTGCGTAATAAGCACGATACGCACCGAACATTGTTGCCAATTCTTTAAGAGCTGAATTTAAAATTTTGTCTGAATCGATTGATTCTCTGATGATGTTAGAAATTTTATTAATCAACGTCATTTTAACCGCTTGCGCTTGGGTTGATTGAGCCATTTTTCTAAGTCTATCCACCTCTTTAAGAGCATAACTACATTCATTAACAAGGTTTTCTTTTTCTGCTTTAACTCTTTCTAATTCAACCTCTGCGCTTACGTCAGAGAAAATCATTATTGTATAAATTCCACGTTTATATGCAGACAAATTATAAAAAGAAAATTCGCCTTTTGAATCTTGGTAATTTACAAAAGCATCAAAGTCTTCTTTTGACTCAAAAAGGTAATGCATCGGCAAAAATGACTGCATATCTTCTGCATCAAATGGATAAAAATCGTAGCTTAATTTGTGAGAAAAACGCTTAAAATCGTTATAATCCCAAAAACATCTTTTGAAGGCTCTATTTGTGTAAACCACTTCTTTTTTATGATTTGCAACAATTACAGCATCTTTAAATTTGTTGAAAAAGCTAAATTTCTCCATGTTTATATTATATACATGTATAAGAAAAAAGTAAAAATATTAAGCCAACATGACGATTTTTCAGAATTATCAATAGTTTGTAAATTAATGCAAACAAAAGTTTACGTTATGAAATATTTTGTTTCTAAGGCAACTTTTTGTGATAGATTAATAATACAGAGGGATAAACTCAACTATTCACAGATTACACTAGGAGATATATTAAATGTCAGAATACTTGACTAAAGAAGAAATCAAACAATGGAGAAGTTCATTAGAAAAAATCACTTTAGAAGAATTTGCAGCTAGATTAGGAAAACAAATTGAAGAAGCTAAACATACAAATGATTTAGTAGACATCGTGTTAAAAGGTAAACCTTACACATCATCTTCAACTGAAATGTCATCTTCAATTCGTTCTGAAAGAATTAATACAATTGCTGAAAAAGCAGTAGAAAAAGAACGTCAAATCGTTTCTGCTCAAAAAGCTCAACCAAAAGCTACTCCAAAAGTTGCTGAAGTTAAAGCTCAAAAAGCCGAAAAAGAAGTTAAAAAACAACAACCAATCATCAAAGAATCTGCTCCAGCATCTTTGAAAGATGAAGTTCAAATCGTTTTCAAAAAAGCATTAACAGACAGAGAACAATTGGTATTTGACTATTTCTTAAAAAATAAAAACCAAATCGTATACGCTAAAGACCTTGCAAACTTATTGAGCTTGCCAAGAGATTATGTATACAAATACATCAAAAATTTAAGAGCTAAAATCGACGGCGAAAACTTGAAAAACGCTGAAGCTGGCGGTTTCATGTTATCAGTTTAATTAAGATAAAATGGAAGTTAAAACATTAAATTTATTAGATATTTTAAATAAATCGCAGGTGCTTTATTCAACTGATTATTCAGGAGAATTCCAAGCTCCTGCTGATTTGTTAGAAAACATTTTAGAAAATTCAGGTTCTAATGAGCCTATTCTTGACGGCATAATGTTTTTACAAAAAACTTCTAGTCGTTCTTATCTTGTAGTTGACGGCATCAAGCGTATTATTCAATTTAGTTTGTTACTTCACGCTCTTTGTGAATGTTACAAACTAACAAATGAAAAGAACGATCACGCGATTGAGCTTATCAAAAAAAGATATTTATTCTTTGGTAAATATACAAAAATTCATTTACACGGTTACGAAAAAATCATTTACGAAAAACTTGTTAAATACGAACGTATGACCGAAGAAGAAAAGCAACACCCTATGTTTATTCAACTTCACGAATATTGGGCAAAAATTAAAATGAACAATATTTCTGCGGTGAAACTTTTCAACGAAATCAAAAAGGTTAACGTTTTGGCTTGTGTTTACGAGGACTCTGAAATTGAAAACAGAGACATTTACCAATACTTAAACTGCAACAATCCAAACATTGAAGAACTTTTATTAATCACAGACTTTATAAAAGAAAATGCAAAAGACGGCTTAAAGGCTTGGTATAATCTTTTAGACTTGTACAAAAATGCTGGATTAAAAGATTATTTCAAATTTTTCATAAGAGATTTTTTAACTATTCAAAGAAACGGAATTATTCCAAAAGCAAACGAATTGTATATGAGCTTTAAACGCTACTACAAACGTTTAGCCCCTAATATGAACATCGAAGATTTCTTTAAACATATTGAAAAATTTGCAAAATATTATATCAAAATTCTACAAGCAGATTTTGCAAACGAAGAAATTAAATCATTAATTACAACAATAAACGAAGGTGATATGCAAGAAACTTATCCATATTTGTTGGAGGTTCTTGATGACGTTGAAAGCGGGAGACTTACAGAAGAAACTCTAATTCAACTTTTAAACACAGTTATTGCCTTCATTAATGAACAAAGAAACGGTAATTTTTCAAGTACAATCGACTTTGCAAACCTTAGCCACGAAATTAATCAAAGAATTAATTAAAAGCTATAGTGCTTAATTACTTACATCTTGGGTTTTGTTCTGTTGGTGTTGTTCCGTTTGGACATTTCTTATCTTTTGTTAGTTTTAAGTAGTCCATATTATCATAGTCAATTATCCAACCAGACGCCGAAATTCCATATCCTGCAGATAAATCTGCCAAATAACTACTAACCCCGTTTTGGCGATAAGGAACAAAATCATTATCCCGTAACTGAAACATAAAAATATCCTTTCCATATTGAGTAGGACCTTTAGTTGGACCATCTATATCCACAATGGCACCCCCATCTAAAAAACCTACAGATGTTCCATCAGCAGTTATAAACTTATAAACACTATTCTCGGCATCTCTGCTATTATTCTCTGCAACACCCGCAATAAATTTAACTTTTGCACTTGATAAACAACCTTTATTAACTTCCATTTTGCAATTTTTAGATACTTTCATAAATTCTGTCATACGTTCACCCAATCTGGTGGTTTGAGCAACTGATGTTGAATCTAATTGTAACCATTCATCATAAGGTCCATAAACTGCTTGTGCACGGCCTAATGCATCATTCAAATTTGAATATATTTTTTTAACCTTTGCAATTTTTTCTTTATCCGCAGTTGAAGAATTTAAGTTTGGAATAGTCAACGCTGCAACCACGCCAATAATACCCATTACGATTAGGGTTTCTGCAAGCGTGAAGGCTAGAACTTTTTTGAAGGTGTGTCTAATCTTTATGTCATCCCGCATAAGTGAAACGCATTGCGGGATCTTTCTCAAGACCTTTTTAAAGATACCGCAACGCACTTCGTTTGCGCGGTATGACGGAGTGCTAGATACATTGTCATTCTGAACTTGTTTCAGAATCTCTTGTTTATGAGACCCTGAAATAAATTC
>CALAFU010000214.1 GCA_937891325.1 uncultured Candidatus Melainabacteria bacterium
TACAACGCCAGCTAAAATTCCTATTCCAAAACTAAAATCGTCTCTTTTGTTGCACATTTTGAACCTCTACTTTCTTAATTCTTGAGCTTATTGTAACATATAACCTCTTATCATACAAGATTAAACAAAACAATCAGCCCTAAAGGTATCATACATAACTAATAATAATTCCGCTAACAGAATTTTCTTTTTAAACTTTGTTTTTTTGAAGAAAAACAACAAAATACCTACCAAAGCGCCTTTGATAATGTTTCTATATAATTCTCTTCTTCGTCTCAAGAATTCTCGTTTTTGTTGTTTCATTTGACATTTGAAAGAACTTGCCACGTCATAAATTGCTCTAAGTTTGAATTTTAACGTATGACGGTTAACCTTAAATTTTTCAGACAAAGCATTAACCTTTTTATCCACATGCATAATGCCTGCGCATAAAACGATTACGGCAAATAATTCAAGTATAAAAAATATTACAAATATATAACTCATTTCTTTATTCTTCTTTTTTATATTATATTAGTATATGTATTATATAGTAAAAATAAAAAATTGAAATACTCAGAAAGAATTAATTTGTGAACAGATTAAAATTTTATATATCAATCATCTTGGCTAGGTTGATTAAGCTACTTATTAAAATCATTGGACGCTCTAGTGGAACATCTTTTATCGGAATGTTTACGCTAAAAACTAATCCTGATTTTTTAAATTTTTGTTCTAAATACATTTTGCACGAAAAGATTTCTGTTACAGGCACAAACGGCAAAACTACAACCGCAGGGCTTATTGCACAAATTTTAGAAGCGAATAACAAAGAAGTTATTCACAACGCACAAGGTGCAAATATGTTGACAGGTATTGCAAACGTTTTTGCAACAACAATTGTTCCGTCAAAACGTTATGACAATTGTGTTTTAGAATCAGATGAAGCATATCTATCAAAACTTTATGACTACATGAAGTTAGACTATTTGGTTGTAACAAACTTATTCCGCGACCAACTTGATAGGTACGGCGAACTTGACACAACAGCTAAAAAAATTCAATCTGCAATCGACAAAAACAAAGATTTAGTATTGCTTTTGAACGCTGACGATCCACTTGTTGCAAATTTAGGACACGACAACAAAAAATTATATTATGGTTTTGAAAACATTGAATTTGCTGGAAAACGTACAATTTCTCATGCTCCAGCCGAAATGTTCAACTGTGTTTGCGGAAAACCTTTAGAATATTCAAAACGTTTTTATGCTCAACAAGGTCATTATTACTGCACTTGCGGTTACAAACGTCCTGAATGTGATTATCAAGGTAATGCAAAAATTTATGATGATTACATCGAAATTTCAGTTCTTCACAACGGCGAAGAAACTCATTATACTTTCGATTCAATCGGTTTATACAATGCTTACAACGCACTTGCAGCAATTTCAATGGCTTTAGAAATCGGATACAAGCAAGAGGAAATCCAAAACGCTCTAAACACTTACAAAGCAATGTTTGGAAGAGCCGAAAAAACTGAATTTAACGGACATAAAGCAATTATTCAACTTATCAAAAACCCTGCTGGCGCAAGTGAGGTCTTGAAAACTGTTGATTTAAGTTCTAAAATATTGATAGCAATAAACGACAATTTTGCAGACGGCAGAGATGTTTCTTGGCTATGGGATGCAGAATTTGAATTGTTAAAGGATACAGAAAAAACAATTGTCACATCTGGTATTCGTGCCAATGATATGGCTTTAAGACTAAAATACGCTGGAGTTCCAACAGAAAAAATTAAGGTTGTACCTGATTTATTTGAAGCGGTTGAAGAAGTTTCAAGTTCAGAAGATAAAACCGAAAAAGTTACAATAATGCCATCTTACACAGCATTATTACAAATCAAAAATTACAAACGAGGTTAAAAATTTAAGCAATGCTTTTAAACGTTAACATCAATTACTTAGCAAATTTAAGAAATTCAATCGGCGGAAACGAACCCGATTTATTGAAATGCGCTAGATATTGCGAACGTTCTGGCGCTGACGGTATTATAACCTACGTTTCAGACCTTGTTAATAGCGTAAACACTTATGATATTAAAAATTTGAAAGCACATCTAAGAACAAGATTTATCCTAAAAATTCCGATGTCAAAAGAATACCAAAAGCACGCAATAGACTGTGTTCCCGACATTGTTTGTATTGTTCCAGAGACAAACGAACAATCACCGTCAAAAGGTTTTAATGTTTTGAAGTATCAAACAGAAATTAATGATTTTATGGTGCCTTTAATGTACGAAGGTTCTCTTGCTTGCGTTTTGATTGACCCACAAATTGAGCAGGTTCATAGTGCATACAAAGCTGGAATGCATTACGTAGAACTTAATACAGCAAAATTTGCGGAAGCCTTCAAAACAGGAAATTACGACAAGGAATTTAATGACCTGAAAGAAAGTGCTGTTTTAGCGAACACGCTTGGATTAAAGGTTATTTTAGGTAACGGAATTAATTATGTAAACGTTAGCAAATTAATGGAAATTCATGGAGTTTCTGAGCTTAACATAGGTCATAGCATAACTTCAAAAGCCATTTTTGCAGGTTTAGACAAAGCAATTAAAGATATGAAAGAGTTGACAGATGAAAAGTAGAGAAGAAATTGTAGAAGAAATGCAACAAGTCGTAGAACAAATGAGACTTGACGACTTGGAAGAACGTCCTGAACTTGAAGAAGAATACTTTGATTGCTCTTGTTGCGGTCAAACAAAATCTTACGCAGGCTCAATACAATATGGCGAATACAGACTTTGCAACGACTGCGTACTTCTGGCTGAAACAGGCTTTGCTCTAGGTAAAATCAAGGATATTCAAGACCTTATTGATGCAATGGAAGACAAACGTCTTGAAGAACTTTGCAATTTCATCAAACAAGACGAAAAAAGCCAAAACAATTAGCCTAAATTTTCAATCGGTGTATTAATATTTAAATCAATATATTTATAGAAATTTGTCAAAATTCCTAAAGGGAAAAAGTAATTATTATCAGCTGGTACAACCTTTATGATAGCTGATTTTGCATCGACTTTTGAAACGGATACCATAAAGTTTCTGTTTGCAGCTCTAAACAAAATATAGCCATTTTTAGATTGAATTTCATCTATGAAAAATTTGTTAGCATTCACGCTTGCAAGTGCTAAAAAGTACAATTTATCAACCGGAATCATATATTTTTTAGTACATTTTTCAAACGGAATCATTTGTGGAACTGTTGGAGAAACCGCCGGTTGAGTTGTTTCCCTGTTTACATTAATCGTTTGAGTTGCGTTTAAATTCGACAAAGGTTGAACCATAATTTGTTCTGCGCAAAAAGCTGAACTAGAAAAGATTACAGCGCAAAATATTAAAACTAATTTTATTGTTCTTTCCATGATTTACCCCAATTAATATCTACTAATAACGGTACTTTTAGGTCTGCAACATTTTGCATTTCTTGTTTTACAATGGTTTTAACCTGTTCTAACTCGTCTGCAACAACTTCAAACACAAGTTCATCGTGTACTTGCATAACCATTTTAGATTTTAAATCATTTTCTTTAAACGCTTTATCGACGTTAATCATAGCCATTTTGATTAAATCAGCAGCCGTACCTTGAAGCGGTTGGTTAATCGCCGCACGCTCAGCAAATTCTTTAATCATTCTGTTTGGACTTGCCAATTCTGACAAATAACGTTTTCTTCCAAAAATTGTTTCAACAAAACCGTGTTCATACGCAAATGCCACAGTATTGTGCATATAGGCTTGAACTTTTGGATAAGTCATAAAATATTTATCAATAAAGTTTTGCGCCTCTTGAGCTGGAATATCAAGCGCTTTTGCCAAACCGTAACGAGTTTGACCGTAAATAATACCAAAGTTTACAGCCTTTGCCTTGTAACGCATTTCCTTTGTAACTTGTTCTACAGGAACATCAAAAACTTTTGAAGCTGTTAGGCTGTGAACATCAACGTCAGAATTAAACGCTGAAATCAAGTTTTCATCACCCGAAACGTGAGCCAACAAGCGCAATTCAATTTGCGAATAGTCAGAAGACAAAATAAAATCATTTTCATCTTCTGGAACAAAAGCGTTTCTCAACTTGTTTCCTTCTTCTGTCCTAATTGGAATATTTTGCAAATTAGGGTTTGAAGACGACAAACGACCTGTCGCCGTTACTGTTTGATTGTAAGTTGTATGAATTCTTCTATCTTTTAGGCTTACCAAAAGAGGCAAAGCATCTGTATAAGTTGTTCTTAGCTTTGTATATTTTCTATAATCAATTAAATATCTACAAATTGGGTGTTTTGAGGCTAATTCTTCAAGCACTTCAACATTTGTAGAAGGTTTTGCCTTACCGCGTTTTTTCTTCAATTGAATATTCAATTTTTCATAAAGCACTTCGCCAACTTGTTTTGGAGAATTGATATTAAATTCTTCGCCTGCAATTTCGTAAATTTTAGCCTGCAAATCCTCTGCTTTTTTAGTCATATATTCAGAAAGTTCGCTCATATAATCAACGTCTAGAGCGACTCCGTCATATTCCATTTGAGCCAAAATGTGAGTTAGAGGCAATTCCACCTCGTCATGTAGTTTCAATTCTGCTGTTGACAAGTCTTTTAACCAGAATTGTATTAATTTATAAATTGAAAACGCATTATCTTGAGCGTAAGTTATCAAATCAGTTTGCGGAAGTTGAGCAAACTTAGTTTTCTTAGTTGGAAAATCCAATTCAAAAGAAATGTGATTGATATAATCAAGCGCTTGAGCGTTCAAATCGTGGCTTCTGTTTGGATTTTTGATATAACTTGCTAAAACTGTGTCAAAACTAATATTTTTCAACTCAATATCAATAGATTTTAAAATATTTATGTCATTTTTCGCGTTATAAGTGTATTTTTTAAGGTTTTCAGCCTCAAAAACAGGTTTTAAACCCTCAATTAAACCATCTTTGGCAACATAAACCGATTGAATTTTGTTGTTTTCGTCTTCGTAAGCAATTGCACAGCCAATTAAATCAATGGTTACAGCATTTTCAAAATCTGAAACAAAAGTTAGTGCAATTTCTTCTTTTTTCAATAATTCTTGAACTAAATTGTTTAATTCGCTAACCTCTGTAATTGTTTTGATGTCGTAAGTTTCCGTTTCAACGGTTTCCTTTACAGCACTTGCAAACAAGCCTAACTGCATTTGAGGTACGTTATCTTCTTTAAATTGAACAAGAGATTTGTCCTCTTTTTGCTCTGTTTGTTGAGGTTTTACAGGTAATTCATCACAATTTTTGTCAAAAGTGCATAAAATATTATCAATATTTTTCACAAAACTGTAAAATTGCATTTTTTTCAAATATTCCACAACCTGCGAAATCTCTGGCAATTCAACCTTTGTATCTTCAAAATCGAAATCAATATCGACATCTCTAACAATTGTTGCCAAATATTTACTCAATTTTGCATCTTCAATACCCGCTTGAAGTCTATTTCTTATCGCATTTTCAGGAATATTTTCAATATCGTCTAAAATGTCTTCCAATCTTGAATATCTAGTCAAAAGTTTTTGAGCGGATTTTTCGCCGATACCTTTAACCCCTGGGATATTGTCGGAAGTATCACCGCGTAAACCTTTATAATCAATAACTTGACTTGGCCATACACCTAATTTTTCGTGAACCTTGTACCAATCATACTCAATCAATTCGCCTTTTGACGGAATTAAAACTTTAACCAAACCTTCTCTATCAATCAATTGGAAAGAGTCTTGATCACCTGTCAAAATAAGAGTTTTGTGACCTAATTTCGCCGCCTTTGCAGTAATCGTACCGATTACGTCATCTGCTTCAAAGCCTTCTTTTGTATAAATTGGAATATTGAAAGCCTTCAAGCCGTCAACAATCAAGCCCAACTGTGTACGTAATGGATCAGGCATAGCCTCACGATTAGCCTTATATTCGTGATATTTTTCGACACGGAAAGTTTGCCTACCAACATCAAACGCAACCGCTATCGCATCAGGTTTGATGTCATTATTTTTAAGTAAGTCGAAAATTGACTTAAAAAATCCGTAAACTGCCCACGTTGGAGTGCCGTCAGAGGTTTTCATACCTGTACGTTCTAACGCAAAATATTGACGGAATGCTAGAGCATGTCCGTCAATTAAAATTAAAGTCTTTTGATGTTGATTTGCCATAATTTATGCAATTTCTTTCTCGTAAATAATGAGATTCTGAAACAAGTTCAGAATGACATAATGTTTTGTATTCAAATTTTATGTCACCCTGAATTTATTTCAGGGTCTCTTTTATTACTTATGCAATTTCTTCTTTTACTTTTTTGTCTTTTTTGCTTGGAAGTTGGATTAACTCAGCCTTGTTACGGTTTACAACCATATCTTTTGTAATTGTAAACTTTTTGATGTCTTCTTTTGTTGGAACATCATACATAACATCAAGCATAAGTTCTTCAACGATAGAACGCAATGCACGAGCACCTGTTTTACGTTTGATAGCTTCCTTCGCAATTTCTTCAATTGCTTCCGGTTCAAATTCCAAATCAACACCGTCCATTTTAAGCAAGCATTGATATTGCTTGATAATAGCGTTCTTTGGTTCTGTCAAAATCATCTTTAATGTTTTTTCATCTAATTGGTCAAGAACAGCATAAACAGGAACACGACCGATGAATTCTGGAATTAAACCGAATTTCAACAAATCTTCTGGTTGCAATTTCTTCAACATTTTAGATTCTTCAGCTTCTTTTTCAGCCTTTGTTAGAGCTGGTTTTGAACCGAAACCTAAAGAAGTTCCGTCATCAGAACGTCTTTCGATAATCTTGTCTAAGCCAACGAAAGCTCCACCAACGATAAACAAGATATTGCTTGTATCAATTTGAATGAATTCTTGGTGAGGGTGTTTTCTTCCACCTTGAGGTGGAACATTTGCAACTGTACCTTCTATCATTTTCAATAATGCTTGTTGTACACCTTCACCAGAAACATCTCTTGTAATTGATGTGTTTTCTGATTTTCTAGCAATTTTGTCGATTTCATCAATGTAGATAATACCTGTTTCAGCCTTTTGAGCATCAAATTCAGCGTTTTGGTACAATCTTAACAAGATGTTTTCAACGTCATCACCAACGTAACCTGCTTCTGTTAAAGTTGTTGCGTCAGCTACTGCAAACGGAACATCTAATAACTTAGCCAAAGTTTGTGCCAATAAAGTTTTACCACTACCTGTTGGACCAACTAACAAAATGTTAGATTTTTGAATTTCAACAGGGTTTTTATCCTTGTCTTCGTCCTTGTTGTG
>CALAFU010000215.1 GCA_937891325.1 uncultured Candidatus Melainabacteria bacterium
GGCGGTTTCAGACAATGGAACTTGAACTTTGAAGCTGACCAAGTTAAAGACATGATGATGAAACCAAACTTCAACGAGGATTACATCATGACAGGTGGTACTCGTGCTTCTGGCGGTAGAACAGAAAACCCTGTTGCTGAAGCTGCTGGTGTTTACGGTTTCCATGCTTACACTCTTGAACCACAAGTTGGCAAAGACGGCGAATTAAAAGTAAGATGCACAAATCCTTGGAACACTTCTTACAATGCCGATATCGATTACGACAAATTCTTAGAATACTACGATTCAGCATCTGTTTGCGATGTAAACTCTTACGGTAAAAACTTACCACTAGAAGAACAACCTGTTAAATACGGTAAAAAAGGTCCTATCGCTCCAGATTCAAAAGAAGAACCTGTAACTTGGTACATCACTAACAAAAAACCTGTTGATGTAAAAAAGTTAACGTTAAAAACGTAAAAACTGTTGCTGAAACAAAAGAAGCTAACGAAGCAAAAGACGCTAAAAACGTTAAAGTGGTAGAAAACAAAAATCAAAAAGCTGAAGCTAAAAAGGCTTAATGATATAAGTTAAATAATTAAGGCGGATTTTGAATTTTTCAATTCAAAATCCGCCTTTTTATTAGCTATACTCTTATTATATATACTATCCTATATTTATACATAGTTTTCTTAATAGAAGATTTTTGCGCAATATATTAAAATATTCTTATTATGATAAACGAACAGTTGAAACTTATTGGAATTAATATCAAGGCTGAAAGATTGAAAAAGAACCTTTCACAAGAACAATTAGCCGAAATGACAAATATTTCAATACCAACAATCAGTTTGATTGAAACAGGCAAGCAAAATACTTCCATCTTAAACATTCTTGAAATTGCAAAAGCTCTTGGGGTTGATGTTAGTACTTTGGTCGAAGGGATTTAATTTTCAAATTTTAGAAATAACAAAAAGGCGCCGAGGTTAAAACCTCGGCGCCTTTTTGTTATTTTAATTATTCCTCTTTAGACTCTTCATTTTCTTCAGCTTTTTCTTCATCTGTTGTTTCAGCTTTTGATTCAACTTCAGTTTCAGAGTCTTCTGTTTTTGTTTCTTCTTTCACTTCATTCTCAACTTTTTCTTGTTGTTCTTCAGTTTCAGAAGGTTCTTGTTGTTTTTTCTTTTTATTTTTTTTCTTCTTTTTCTTTTTTGGTTTTTCAGTTTCGTCGGATTTTTCTTCAGAAGCTTCTGTTTTTTCGTCCTCGTTTGAAGTTTCTTTATCCTCGTCGTCATTTTCTTCTACTTCGACTTCAATTTCTTCTTCAAATTCGACTTCTTCATCATCTTCGTCTTCATCAGACTCATCATCTAATTCTTCAGCTTTCTCAACCAATTTAGCAATTCTTTCTTTTTCTGCTTCTTCAGCTTTAATTGCTTCTTCAATTTCGTCCTCGTCTTTTGCTCTTACAACAGGAATTGAAAGCATCAAAGCTAATTGGTCATCTTCTGGAGTGAAGTTCAATTCTAACAACTCTTTATCCATTACAACATATTTAGAAAGAAGATCAATCATTTCACCTCTTAAACGTTCTAACAATCTTGGATTTAAGTTTGTTCTATCTTGCATCAAAACCAATTTCAAGCGGTTTCTTGCAACATTTTTAGATTCTTCTTTTTCTTCTGTTTTTGTGAAAAAGTCCACAACTTTATTGTATAAATCTGCAAATATTTCTTTCATTGTCTACTGCTCCTTTTTTGCAAAAAGGTTTTGAAAGAAAGCCTTTACTTTTGACATAAAATCTTGCGGTTCGTCAATGTTCAAGAATTCAACGGTCTCACCCATGATTCTTTTTGCCACATTTTGATATGCTTGACCAGCTAAAGATTTCTCATCATTAACGATAGGTTCACCTTTGTTTGTTGATGTAATAATTCCTGTATCTTCTGGAATAATACCGATTAATTCACAAGAAAGAATTTCTACTACATCTTCAACGCTCATCATATCATTTGTTTTAATCAAATTTGGACGAACTCTGTTTAATAACAAGTTATATTTTTCAATGTGTTCTTTTGATTCTAAAAGACCGATAATTCTGTCTGCGTCACGAACTGCTGACATTTCAGGAGTTGCAACAACAATTGCTTCTGTTGCACCTGCAGTAGCGTTTTCAAAACCTTGTTCTAGACCTGCTGGACAGTCAACGATAATGAAGTCGTTATCTTCTTTTAATTCTTCACAAATTTTCTTTAATTGTTCACCTGTAATAGCTGTTTTATCTCTTGTTTGAGCCGCAGCTAAAAGACATAAGTTAGGATTTTTCTTATCTTTAACTAATGCTTGTTTCAATTTGCAACGTTCTTCAACAACATCAACAATTGTGTAAACAATTCTGTTTTCTAAACCTAATAACAAATCTAAGTTTCTTAAGCCTAAATCTGTATCGATTAGAACAACTTTATTACCAGCTTTTGCTAAAGCTGTACCGATGTTTGCTGTGGTAGTTGTTTTTCCTACACCGCCTTTACCAGACGTAATTACGATTACTCTACCTGTCATTATTTCTCCTTACTTTCGTATGTTGTAGTTATAACTATTGATTTACCGTCAATATATGCTTCTTCCGGTGTAAAAGAAGGTGATTTTTGAACGAATGGAATGTTTTCTGTATTTACACGTCTTGCATAGCAATTAGCAATTCTCAATTGAATTGCGTTCATTTTTAATGCTCTAATTCTTGCATTTGCATTACCGTGAGAACCTGCTTGAGCAATACCGCCCAAAACGCCCCATACTGTAACGTCACCTCTTGCAACAATTTCACTTCCTGGGTTTGCATCACCGATTACAACAATGTTTCCATCTGATGTAATTGTTTGACCTGAGCGAAGTGTTTGGTGCAAATATAATGTTGGTAATTTTTCAATATCTTCGTCATCTTCCTTGTCTTCGAAGTTTGGAACTTCATCTTCGTCCATAGTTGCATAAGTTCGCATTTCGTCTTCTTTAAGAATACCTTCTTCTTGTGCAAGCTCTTGGAATGCTAAATCGTGATCACTACCACTGAACAAATCAGGCTTCTTAGTCAAGGCTTCTAATTCTTCTTGAGTAGGCTCAATTTTTGGAATTTCAACCTCGTTTTTCAATTCTGAAATTTGAATATCTAAAGCATCAGCTGATGCCTTTGTTGTTTCTGAAGAAGAGTCAACAAATTCTAAAGTTGAATCCATAGATTCAATTAAGGCTCTGATACTCAACAATTGAGATTGAGTTAAATCAATACCTTCTAATTTTAAACAAATCTTTTTGCCTTTTGCTTCAGGCATTTCAAGAATAGAACTTAACTCATAAATAACTTCTGCTGCATTTTTTGCATTGCTTAAGTTCACAATAAATCCGTTTTCAATAAAACCGTTATCCAAAATATTCTTCCTTTGCTATTTATATATTACTGCTTATATTTTTAATATATCTTAAAAAAACTTTAAGTTCAAGAAGATAATTATTTAGACCATGCCAAATTAGGCTAAAACGGGCATGGGTTTTGGAAATAATTTACAATTCTTAACCAAAATTCAAAACATGAAAACATGCGCCAATCATGGGTTTCCATGTTTTTGTAGGCGCTAATCATGTCATAGCGCAAAAGTCATGCTTATTGATATACCTACAATTCAGCGATTATGCATGTTCAAGGTATATGTTGCGAAATGTGAAAATAGGGCTAAAATGCCCTTGCAAAAACGCTTTGAAATTTTACAATGTATATAAAGCAAGTAAACATTGCTTTGTGGGTAGTAGTTGGGTATGACAATCAGTCTACGCCTAGCAAAATATATTTCATAATCAAATTAAAAATAATACTTGGAGGAAATACATAGTGTTTAGAAGTCGTGATATGGGACGAGCTGTAGCCGTTAGAAGATGGACACCAACAGCATTAGATTGTTACAAACGTGGTTGCAATTGCGAAGGTTGTTTCTACAAAGATTTCTTCTCTGGCTCATCTCAAAAATGCCAAATGAAGGCTTCTGTTTTAGAATTAGTGAGAGTGTTAGGTACTCCAAACGTTGAACTACAACAAATCATTTCTGATTAATTATGTTTACAATACATAATTGATTGATTGATTTTAATTTTTGTTTCTAGTATTCTATCTATAAAAATAACATTGGAGGCTTAATAATGCGTATACACGTAAACGGAAGAAACATTGAAATCACAGAAGCTATCAAGGCTTATGTAAAAGAAAAAATTGGTAAAGTAGCTACACACTACGACCAAATTCAAGGTATTGAAGTAATCTTATCAGTTATCAAAAATCCAGCTGCTGCTGAAAAACACATCGCAGAAGTTAGATGCAACTTAGATAAAGTTAAAATTCACTTAGAAGAATCTGCTGAATCTATGTATGCAAGCATTGATTTATTATCTGATAAATTATTAAGACAAGTTCAAAAAGTTA